>JBCCRV010000252.1:0-9446 GCA_039201085.1 Myxococcota bacterium
CCGACATGCAGCGTCACCGCCGTGAAGCGATGGCCCGCGTCGTCCAGCGCTGCGACCAGCGCGTCGTCGAAGTGAAGGCCCGCCGTCGGCGCTGCCACAGCACCGGGCTCGCTCGCAAAAATCGTCTGGTAGCGCTCCGCATCGGCGGCCGTTGCTCGCCGAGCGATGTACGGGGGCAAAGGCATCTCGCCTGCTGCAGCGACAAAGGACTCGAAGCTTCGCGATGCGAAGTTGCCCTCGAAGCGAACCCGAAGCATGCCTTCTTCGCGAGCCTCAATGCGCGCGACCACATCGTCGAAGTGCAGGACTTGGCCCGCCTTCAGCGGCTTGTTCGCCGTGCCCAGCGTGCGCCAAAGGAGCTTCTGGCCATCCACCGGTTCCACGAGCAAGAGCTCCGCCCTACCGCCCGTCGACTTTTGGCCGCGCAGCCGCGCCGCGAGCACACGCGTTTGATTCACGACAAAGAGACTCGGCTCGAGCAATGCGGGAAGCTCGCGAACGCGCCGGTGCTCCAAGACCCCGCGGTTCAGCACGAGCATGCGCGCGGCAGAGCGCTCAGCAAGCGGCTCCTGGGCGATGAGCGCCTCCGGCAACTTGTAGTCGAGATCGTCTACGCGCATCGCGCTCTACTTTTGCGGCGGCGGAAAGCGCTCGCCTTCGCGCGCTTCGATCGCCGACGCGCGGGCAAACGCTTCACGGGCCGAGCATCGCTCCACGTAGGCGTCGATAGGCCCGCCCTTTTCGAGGGCGCCGAAGAGCAGCGCAAAGCGCGCCGTCGACGCCACGAGTACGTCCGCCGCCGAAAAACCCGCGTCCAGCAGGTAGTCGCTCCGGCTCACACGCGCTTCGAGCACGTCCTTCATCTGCGCAAACGATCCCCACGCCACGCTCTGGCTGGGCACGTCCCATTTGAAGAACACCTCGCAGATCGCCGGCTCCATGATGGCGCTGGAAAAGAAGCACCAGCGCAGGTAGTCGCCGCGCTCTGGGTCCTCGATCGCAGGAGCCAGCGAGCCAAAGCGGTCCGCCAGGCAAATGGCGATCGCACCAAGCTCGGAGACGGCCCGGCCGTCGAGCTCGACGACCGGCACCTTGCCGAGGCCGTTCAGCGCCAGGAACTCCGCTTCTTTGTGGCGCTTCGTCGCCAGATCGAAGGACACGAGGTCGTAGGGCTCGCCGAGCTCCTCGAGGAGCCAAAGGGCCGTCATCGCCCGCGTGCGCGGCGCGTAGTGCAGTCGGAGCATGCTCATGGGCGCACCATGTCGGGCCCCAACGCAAGACGCAACGGCAGCGTTCGCGTGCGCGAGCGGCCCCGCGAAGCTAGAGCTCATCCCATCGATGCGTACCTTCCTTCGCCGACTTATGCTCTGGGGTTCGGGCGCCCTTCTCCTGAGCGTGGGGGCGGCGAAGGCCCTTGGGCTCCAGCGCGTCCGCCCAAACGCCCGCCCGGCAACCGATCCGCAGCGGGCCCTCGACGCCCTCCTCGAGCGCATCGTGGTCGCCGACTCGGTCAACTACGACGCCTTTGAGCTGGCCGACATCGAAGCGATCGCCGCCGCCTACGCATCGACTGGACCGAACAGCGAACCGGACGCGTACACCAGCGACGACGCGCGCCTCGCGTACTACCTCAATGCGTACAACACCCTCGTGCTCTTCGCCGTGAAGAAGTTCGGCGTGCAGGCAAGCGTGCATGAGGTGCGCGGCCTCATCGAACCCAAAGCCGGCTTTGGCTTCTTCTGGGGCGCCTTTCACCGGCTCGACGGCAGCTATATCAACCTGTACGACCTCGAACACACCATCATTCGCGGCTTTGGCGATGCGCGCATTCACACGGCGATCAACTGCGCCAGCCGTTCGTGCCCCTCGCTGCGGGGACGGGCTTTCACCGCGGAAAACCTGAACCACGAACTCGACGAGGCGAGCGCCCACTTTGTGAGCGGCGAGCGCCACGTGCGGCGAAGCGGCCAGGGCTGGGAACTCTCGGCGATCTTCGACTGGTACCGCAACGATTTTGGCGGCGACGCGGGCATTCGCGCCTTCATTCGCACCCACTGCCAGCGCGAAAACTGCGCCGACCTGGACGAAGACCCGCTGTCCTTTCGCCCCTACGACTGGAGCCTGAATGCTCCGCCCACCGACCCGTGAGCGCCTTTGCCGCGTTCGAAAGGCTTGGCCGAAGCGCCCGAATACGGCGGCAATGGGAGGAGCGCTGGTCACCCTCTGCCCACCGCAGGAAACCAGCAAACCGATCTGGCCCCCTATGGCACTCAGTCGCGGTTTTCAGGCAGGGACGCGGCTGCAGACCTCGTCCTGGTGGCATTTCGAAAGCTGGGCTATAGCTCGGCCTATGAAGCGTTTCCTTGCCCTTTCCGCTTTCCTTCTCGCCTGTAGCTCCGGTGGCAGCAGCACCGAGCCGCCGACGACGCTTCTTTCGAAGGACGAAGTCGCCAACTCCGGCGCCGCCGATGACGGTATCGATTACTGCGCCCGCTTCGGTTGGTACAGCGACGACATCTGCGACACCTTCTGCCTACTGCCCGACCCGGACTGCGGCGGCGACGCCGCCGGCTGCTTCGACCTCGATCCATCCGCCAACGCGGCCGAAACCGCCGCCTGCTGCGCCATCGCCGACTTCGACTACTGCGGCGAATCAGCTCTCGTGAGCCAGGACGGTGAAGGGCCGAGCCTTTGCGTCGGCATTCGCGGAAACGGCCCGCGCATCACCGCGCACTTCGGCGCGTTGGCCCGCATGTACGAGCACTACGGCCTCTTTGACGGCGTGGGCGGCGGAAGCTCCGGCTCGATCTCCACCTTTCTCGTCGAGTCCGTGCAGATGAACCCGGCCGTCGCGTGCGAAGGCTGTACGCCCTTCGAGCGCGGCGCCCGCGCCGCCCTGCTCTTCAAGAGCATCGAAGGCTACGCCGGCGCGCTGAGCAGCAGCGACGAAGGCCTCGCGATTCAGTCCCTCACGCGCTTCAACCAGCTTGCCCAAGAGCGCAACTTGGAAGCGCTTCTCGCCGAGGACCCGGCGGCCGCCGTTCAGGCGCTCGAAGACCTCCTCTCCTCGCCCGACTTGGCAGGTCTCATCAATCGGGAGCTGCTTCAGCTTCTTCAAACGTCGCCGGACCCGGTCTTTCACGCGCAGGACATCCTCAGCGTTGCGCAGAACGCGGCAGCCTTCGAACTTCCCGATTTCCGCGTATTCCTTCGTCCAGGCATCCCTGACTTCCCGAACTTCGCCCGCGGCCTGGGACGCATCGGCAGCTTCTACGCGGGCTATGCGCCCGTGGACACGGACGCCTTCGACTTCTTCCTCGCTGAGTGCGCGCCCCAGTCGCGCGGTATGAGCTGGCAGGAAATCATTGGCCTGCCCACGCGCGATGGCGGCACCTGCGGCGAGGTGTTCAACGAGCTGGTCGTCGGCTTCCGCACGCGCCTGCTCGCGGACGAGGCGTCCTTTGCGAGCCGCGCGGACGACCCGATCGGTGCCCACCTTCCGGCCTTCGTGTCGACGGGCGTCCTCACGGGCGACGCCGTCGACGTGTTCAACGCCGGCCGCGCCGCGTACAACGACGCGGAAATGTCCATCGCGTGGAACGTCGACTACGACGACGTACGCCTCGGCTACTTCGGTCAGGCCGACGACCTCGCCCGCATGGCCTCAAACCCCGGCGGCTTCGAAGACCTGAAGACCGAGAAGTTCATTTCGCTCGGCACGCTCACCTGGGCCGAGGTGCTCACCTATTCGCCCGCCGAACCCGGCCTAGCGCGCGGGCTCGAGCTACCCGGCAACGACATCGTGTCCGTCGGCGGCTGGTCCGACCTTCACCCGACGCTCGCCCTACGAAATCTGGGATGCGAAAAGGTCATCTACCTCACGCGCTCGGCGTCGAGCGAGGGCGGTTTCGACACGAGCGTCTCGAACCTGCTCAACATGGGCGAATCGGACCGGGTGCGCCTGTTCAGCCTTGAACCCAACAGCGCATTCACCCGAAGTCTAGAAGAAGCGGACGGCGTGTGGTGCACGGACTGGGATGCACCGGAGGTCAGCAACATTCCCGCGATGATCGCGTCGGGCTACGACGCGCCCTTTCAAACGCAGGACCCCGTGTTCGACGGCCCGGACGGCTACGACAACACCTCGCCCGACGTGAACACGGTCGGATGCACCCCCGGCGTGCGCCCCTAACGCCATACGCAAGAATGAAAAGGTCGCGGCGGGTGGCGTCGCGGGCCAACGTTCCGAGCTGAGTTCTGCGGCCACGAAGGGCGTTTCTGATCAGCATAGTGTCTGGGGATCGGAACAGACTTTTGCGATCCAGGCCGCACCCTTCCTCTGCGCGCGCTTCGTTCGCATGTGCCTAGGATTTTCGTTCGCACGCTACTGCCGCCTGTCGTACGAGAGAGCGCAGAGGTCGGCGGAGCGGTGGGTCCGAGGCAATCAAAAAAAGGTCGAACGGGTCTAGCCGCGTTTAGCCGCCTACTCTTCGCGCCATACCTGAAGCTCGCCCCGCGTCGTGTAGGCATAGATGCGCCCCGCGTCGCCGAGAATCGGTGCCGTCATCACCCGGCTGCCGAGACCGATGCGCCAGCGAAGCTCGCCCGACGCGTCCACGGCGAGCAGCTCTCCGCCCACGTTCGTGCAAAGCGTGGTTCCGTCGGCGCCCACGATGAGCCGACCGCTGATGGGGCCTGCATCCGTGAAGGAAAAGAGCGGCTGCCCCTCGCCGTCGAGGCCCAGCAAACCCCCGCGGCCGAGGGAAACGCGCAGCGAGCCGTCCCGTGCCACGGCGAGGCCCGCCGGACGCTCGCCCTGGGCCAAGCTGCCCCTCGAGACCGTTTGACCGGGCCGAAGGGCGTGCACGCCAAGCGATCCGTCCACGATCCATACGGATCCGTCGGGCGCGAGCGACGGTCCGAGGACCACGGGAGCGGGCAGCTCCACCTGGGCGCGCGGCGTGCCGTCAAAGTCGAACCAATAAACGCGGCTACCAGCGGCGGCGACGAGCAGCCGTCCGTCCGTCGCTACCGAAGGGATCGGACGCGCAGTCGCAAAGCGCTGCGAAAAGAGAAGAAGCCCGTTGCCGTCGAAGCGAAGCAGACGACCGTCGCTTCCCATGAGCACGCAGCTGCCGTCGTCCAGCACGAGCGGAGAGCCGAAGGCCGTCGTTCGCGCCGAGAGCTCGGCGCTCGTTCCGCTGCGCACGCGCCGAAGCACGCCTCCCCGCGTGACCAACATCAAGCTTCCGTCGGGCAGCACGCTCGGCTGGGACCCGCCGCCGCGAATCTCCGCGTTCCAATCGGCCTCGCCGTCGGCCCGGTACGCAAGGAGCCGCGCACGCTGCACAAGCAACACATGGCCAGACTGAAGCACGGTCATGTCCGTGCGTGTTGCACCGCCGACGCTCACCAACGTGCGCGACGTCGGCGCGCGAAAGGGCACGCGGCGCGAAGAACGAAACGCGCGATGACGACCACCACCTTCCGTAGGCCACGGATGCCGGTTTGAAACGCCAAAGGGAATCGTGGCGTAGCGGCCTACGCGAACGGGCCGCGCCTCGGCGACGGATGCAGCGGCCGCCGCGGCAAGACCCAAAGAAAAGGCGCGACGCTTCACTCGCTCGCTTCCTCCGAGGCTTCCTCCGCAGCCGTCACCGTCAGCGTGTAGGGCATGTTCGGCGCGCTTGCAGGCTCGCCCTCCCGCCGCTTTGCGGACACTTCGACGCATAGGTCCGCGCCTTCCACGCGGCGCCGCTCTCCGTCACCGATGGCGCCCTCATCCACCCGCGAGCTCGAGCCACGCGTGAGATACATCGGACGTAGAATGAGATCGACGCCATCCACGCCCGTAACGCTCACGTCCACTTCACCTTCGGTCCCCGTGAGGCAGTAGCTGTCGCGGTCATTGCTCCATCCGATGCGGCCCTGCACGGGTACATCGAGCGCGAGCGCATTCGCGCTGCTGGGTGAGTCGTTGAGCTCTTCTTCCCAGCCGGTTTCCGTGTCGCGCAGGTTCCATACCACTTCGTAGTGGTCGGAGATATTCTCGACGGGCGGTGTGCCGGAGATCCAGCGCTCGTGAATTCGCAGCAAGTACTCGCCGGCGTCGACGGGAAAGAACGGAATGCGTTCAGCGCCACCCACGGACGTGCTGTCGGCGACCATCAGCGGCTGCGTCTGGCCGCCCCGGTAAAGCTCCACCATTAAGTTGATGTTGAAGATGCCCGTGACGCGGACGTCGATAAAGCCGGGTCGCTCGATGCGTAGGCGGTAGAGGTCGATGTCTCCGATCGACAAGCTCTCGCGCTGGCCGACCAGCGCCCGCAGCGCCGTATCTTCGGTGAGCGCGTTCGCCTGCGCCGGCGCGTTGTTGGGCTCGGCTTCCTCAGAAAGCGCCATGGATGCCTCGCCGACGGAAAACTGCGTGTAGCCGTAAGCGCCAAGGGCCACGAGCCCCACCAGCAGCAGCGCAAGCATCGCGCGAAAGGCGACGCCCTTGCGCCGAAGCCTCCGTTCGTAGTTCTCGATCTCCGCGCGCGTCGCCCGGTCCGGTGGCGACGCCGTGGGCCGCTGACTCACCCGCCCCATCGTCACGTCGCCAAAGGAAATGCCCGCGCCGCTCAGGAAGTCGAGCAGCGCCGTCCGCAGCTCGTCGGCGCTCTGAAAGCGGTCTTCCGCTTCCTTCGCCATCGCCTTGGCGATGATGCGGTCTACGGCTTCGGGCAGATGCTCGGAGCTTCGCTCCGAAGGCATCGTGAGTTCTTCGGTGAGATGCTTCGTGAGCACGCCCATCGGCGTTTTGGCCACGAACGGCGGAACGCCCGTGCACGCCTTGTAGAGCACGGCGCCCAGCGCGTAGATATCGCCCCGCGCGTCGACGGACTCACCGCGAATCTGCTCCGGCGGCATGTAGTACGGCGTACCGACGATCGAGCCCGCGTTCGTGACGGTCATTTGGCCGGCATGGTCGCGCAGCTTGGCCAACCCAAAATCGAGCACTTTGGCGACATCGCCGCCGTCCGACTTTGGAAGAATCATGATGTTCTCGGGCTTGATGTCCCGGTGCACGATGCCGAGCTCATGGGCTTCGGCGAGCGAATGGCACACCTGCGCCGCGATCCGCGCTGCGCGCTCAAAGGTGGGCGAGCCCTTCGCTCGAATCAGATCACCGAGGTCCTCGCCGTCGAGGAACTCCATGACGAGGTACATCATCCCGTCGCTTCGACCGAAGTCGAAGACCTGAACGGTGTTTGCGTGGCTGAGCTTCGACGCGGCTTCCGCTTCGCGCTGAAAGCGCTGTACGGTGGTGCGGTTGCGGGCGAGCTCGCCGTGAAGAAGCTTCATCGCCATCAGCTTTCCGATGTGCACGTGCTCGACCTTGTAGACCACGCCCATGCCGCCACGGCCCAGCAGTTCCACGATGCGGTATCGGTCCGCCACGATTTGACCCACCAGCGGATCGGCGATGTTTTCCCGCACCTCACCGCTGCCGCCGGTCATCGCTCCGCACCCGCCGCAGAAGCGCGCATCGGGCGGGTTGCGCCGACCACATTCGGGACACGCGATGAGATCGACCGTCTCCGCTGTGGCGCGATCTTCTTGGAGGGACGAGCTCATCGAACCACCCGCTCCGTGCTCAACGGCCCTCCGGAAGCACGAAGGCAGCGCGCACCTTGGGGCTTCGGCCTACACTGCCGTCCGACGTGCGGTACTGCTGCTCGCCGCTCGCCTCCCCGTAGACGCGCACCATCTGGTTCATTTCGACCGGCGTCGCCCCGTCGAAGTTGACCCAAATCGGGCAGCGCGCGCCGCGGCGGCAGTCCCGCGACACCATCTGAAGCATGGGCCCATCGGGGCTCGTCCCCACGTTGAAGACCCGGCCGACGAAGCTCACGCGCTTTCCTTGGTGACTGTCCGGATCAGCCGCAAGGCGCGCATAGGTCATGCGGCGGTCCGCGCCAAACCCGGCGGCGGCAGCGCGCAGATCGTCCACCCGGGAAACCTGCAGCTCGATGCGACGCGGCACGCGGCCTTCGCGGCGCGCTACGACCACCACTGTGTGCTCGCCCACCGACGGAAGGGGCCGCTCGATCGAGAAGCGTCCAGCGGTGACGGTGGCCGTTTCGCCGTCCACCGTGACCGTCGCCGAATCGTGCACCGCGCCGGTCACCGTGAGCGACTCCCGATCGGTGACGGCGCCCGTTGCGGGACGCGTGACCTGCAGGGCTGCGATGGGCACGCGGACGGCCACTTCCCCCGCCGCCGCCTCGGCGCCGTCCGTGACGACCCGGTAGCGGAACGAACGTTCGAGGACGCTCGCAGACGGTTCGACATCAAAGTCCACCGCTGCATGACCACTTCCATCGAGGGCCACGGGCGTTTCGTCGAGCGTGACCGTCGAACCCGGTTTCGCATCGACCAGAATGCGCAGCTTGGGCGTGTCGCCCGTAAGCGCCGACAGATCCGCACGAACCCGGTAGTCGAGGTCGAGGCGGAGCGGAACGGAGTGCGCTGCGCCGTCTGGATCGACCACGGAAACGGTCAGCTCATTCTCGCCGATATGAAGCGCGTCCGCCGCAATGGCGAACTCGGCCCGCCCGCCCTCCAGCGCTTGCTCCTCGCCCTGAAAACGCACCTTCGTGCCCGGCACGGCGTCCGGCACCTCGACGCGCAAACGCTCGCCCTCGCCCCCAGGTACAACGCTGGCGCTCACGTTCGGACCGCGAAGCACCAAGGTGACGATGCCAAAGGTCGTAAGCAGCAAGCACGCGAGCAAGAACGCGTAGAGCGCATAGCGACGCCCCTTCTTTGGTGGCTGAACTCTGCTGTAGACGATGTCCGGAAGCGATTCGTCGGACGGCGCCTCGCCCGCGCTTGCGTCCGTCATCGCCACGCCAAGCATCGTGCGGTTCGTCTGGGCCGCCGGCGCGGCCTGCGGGGTGGAGGGCCCCTGCCCTGCGCCCGGTGCCTGCATCGACACGCCAAGCATGGTGCGATTCGTCTGGGCCGCGGGCGCCGCCTGTCCGCCTGCGGGCTGAGCGATGGGTGCCGGCTGAGCGATGGGTGCCGGCTGAGCCTGCGCCGGCTGAGCAACGGGCGCTGGCTGAGCCTGCGCTGGCTGAGCCTGCGCTGGCTGAGCAACGGGCGCCGGCTGAGCGGCTGGTTGGGCCACCGGAGACTGCGCCGCAGGCGGCGCCAGAGGCGACATCATACCCAACATCGTTCGCTGCTTCGACGCGGGCTGCAGTGCCGCGGGCTGCTGCGCTGCGGGCTGCTGCGCCGCGGGCTGCTGCGCCGCGGGCTGCTGTGCCGCGGGCTGCTGTGCCGCGAGCTGCTGTGCCCCGGGCTGCTGTGCCCCGGGCTGAAAGCCCCCGGGCGCTTGCGGCGCGGGCTGCTGCGCCGCGGGCTGCTGCGCCGCGGGCTGCTGTGCCGCGGGCTGCTGC
>JBCCRV010000253.1:0-9425 GCA_039201085.1 Myxococcota bacterium
GGGGGGGGGGGGGGGGGGCCCCTGGCGGGGGGCGGGCCCGGGGGCCGCGCGGGCCCCCCCCCCCGGTGTGGGGGCGCCCCCCCCCCGGGCCGGCGGGGCCGGCCCCGCTCCGCCCGCCTTCTCATGCCGTCGAACGGGTGAAAGAAAATGGGTGGGGGAGCGCCCTCTCGCTCTCGTGTCTTGCGACACGGCGATTGTGCGCGGGACTTAGCACAGGTTCGGGCGCGGGCGATGGTTCGGGTTCGGGATCGGGTACAGGCGAAGGTTCTGGTGAAGGCGAAGGGTCGGGCGAGGGCGACGGGGAGGGTGACGGTGCGGGCGAAGGTTCCGGTGAAGGCGACGGTTGGGGCGAGGGTGCGGGTGAGGGCGAGGGTGAGGGCGAGGGTGCGGATGAGGGCGACGGTGCGGGTGAGGGCGACGGCTCGGGTGAAGCGAGGGCGACGGTTGGGGGCGGCGATGGGCCTGCCGGGCCGAAGCCCGGCAGGGCGCGACGCCGCTTAGCGCGGGTGGGCGAGTCGGTAGGACATCGATGCGATCGACTCGACGAGCCGGCTGACCTCCGAGGCCTGCGAGTCGGAAATGTAGCGCCAGCGCCGGGCCACCTCGACGATGGACGCGACCTCGCGCGCCGACCCGAGAGCCGACAGATAGCGCGTGCGCTTGTGGCCGCCTTGAAGCCCCCAGCCTTCGCTGAGGTTCAAGGGAATGCTCGAAGCCGCGCGCTCAAGCTGCACCTTGAGCGCCCGGTTGCGCCGGCCAATCGCCGCCACCACCGGAACGAGCGCCGAGATGAGGTTGTAAGCCGCATCAAGCGCCCGAAAGCTGAACTGAGAAGGATTGGGATTTGGTTTCTTCATACCCCCTCACGGCGCAGGTTCCATGACAGCGTTGTGCGGCCACGCATCCAGCCGATTTCCAAAGCTGACTCAGCGGTTGCCGCACAACGCTGGCAGGGAACGTGAGCCATTCGGGGTCTGAAGAAACCAAATCTCAATCCGGATTTCAGCCTTCTGCCGAGCCGATGCTGCACCCGCACTGAACCCACGCCCTTGCCCTCGCCTTCACCGAACCCTCGCCACCGCCCGTCGCCGGACCCGTCGCCCGTCGCCGGACCCGTCGCCCGTCGCCGGACCCCTCGCCCGTCGCCTGAACCTTCGCCCGTCGCCGGACTCCTCGCCGTTGCCGGACCCCTCGTCCGTCGCCGGACCCCTCGCCGTCGCCTGAACCCTCGCCGTCGCCTGAACCCTCGCCGTCGCCCGAGCCCGAGCCCGAGCCCGAACCCGAACCCGAACCCGAGCCCGAGCCCGAGCCTGAACAACCTTGGCGGGCAAGGGCAGGGGCGCCGGCAAGTGCAACGGAGAAAAGGGCGGGTTCGCTGTTGCGAACCCGCCCTTGTCCTACGTAATAGCCGTCACCACACCGGCGCCGATGGTGCGGCTGCCTTCGCGCATGGCGAAGCGCATGCCGGGCTCCATGGCGACGGGGCGGAGCAGCTCAAAGCGAACGGTGGCTCGGGCGCCCGGGTGGATCTGCCCTTCGTCGAAGAGCAGCACGCCGGGCATGTCCGCCGCGCCGAAGTAGAACTGCGGCGTGTAGCCGGCGCTAAAGGGCTTGCGACGGCCGCCTTCGTCGGCGTCGAGTACGAAGATCTCCGCCGTGCCGCAGCGATGGGGCTGGATCGAATCCGGTGCCGCCACCACCTGGCCGCGAACGATTTCGTTGCGACCGACACCACGGAGAAGCAGGCCCACGTTGTGGCCGGCGACGGCCTCGGGCACGTCCTGGTGAAACTCCTGGATGCCCGTGACCACCACCTCGCGCGCGTCGCCGTCGCGCCCCACAACCTGAACGGTGCCGTGAAGCGGGAGCACACCGCGCTCCACGCGACCCGTGACGACCGTTCCACGACCGGGGATCGTGCAGACGGACTCGACGGGCATCATGAAGGGCGACGTCCGATCCCGCTCGGGCTCGGGAACGCGCTCGTCGAGGGCCCGGAGGAGGGCGCGAATGCCCTCCACCGCAGGGTCGTCGAAACGGCCCTCACGTGCAGCCTTCAGCGCCATGAGCGCCGAACCCCGAATGAACGCGGGCTCCGCGTAGCCGTAGGACTGAAGCACGTCCGCCGTCTCCATCTCCACCAGCTCAAGCAGCTCCGGGTCCGCGACGTCCACCTTATTGATGAACACCACGATGTGCTCGACGCCGACCTGCTTCGCGAGCAGCACGTGCTCGCGGGTCTGCGTCTGCGCACCCTGCGAACCATCGACGAGCAAGATCGCGCCGTCCATTTGGGAGGCGCCGGTGATCATGTTCTTGATGAAGTCCGCGTGGCCGGGGCAGTCGATGTGCGCGTAGTGGCGCTTCGCCGACTCGTACTTCACGTGCGACGAGACGATCGTGATGCCGCGGCGACGCTCCTCGGGCGCGTTGTCGATCTGCGCGAAGTCCTTCGCCGTGCCGCCGCTGTCGCGAGCGCCGACCATCGTGAGGGCCGCAGTGAGTGTGGTCTTGCCGTGATCGACGTGACCGATCGTGCCGACGTTGATGTGGGTCTTCTGCTTCATGGGTCTATCTCCGTTTTATGTGTTGGTTCCTCCGTCGCTTCTGCGACGTTCCCGCCGCGCTGAAGCCCTCGTGCGCCCGATTCGGCCCTTCGCGTCCAACGCAAAAAGCCCCTCGGGTGACCGGAGGGGCTTCATCGCGTCGAAAATCGTGGTTCGACTAACGTTTCGCTAAGGCCTCCGGGCACGGCGCGCACAAGTCCGCTGTCAGCGAGCTTGTCGCTGCGGCAGTTGTGAAACGGTGCTCGAAGGCAAAACGCATAGCCGTCGCAGCGTTGCCACCGCTTGGGCGCGTGTCAAGGGCGCGGCGGCTGCGCTTCGAACGCGACGCGCATTTTGCATGGGGCGCGCTTCGAACTGGCGCTCATCCCAACATCTCCGTGGCCGTGCTTCCGCGGCGAACGTGGAAACGCTTCACGTCATCGAAGGCGCGGGCCACTGGGTGCACGTCGACGCCCAGGACGGGCTCGTCGAATACCTAACCGTGCACGTGTAAAGCACGCGCAGACAACGGCGCAGCGGACATCGGATGGCGACGTCGGTTCGACGGCTAGACGAGCTCGATTCGAAGACAGACTTATGGTCGATGGCGGTCGACATTATTCGACCATCTCAGCTCGCGCATGAAGCCACTCCTCGAGCCGTGTGTAGCCGGATGAAAGCACCTCATGGGGCTCATCCGGAGCGGAAAGCGCCCGCGTGTCCGTTCCCACTCTTGTGTATCCCGGCCCATCGTCGGGACGCGAAAGCACGACCCCCGTTCCCGAACGCGCTTGGGTGACGATACTCGTCTCCAGCGCGCTCCGCTCCACTGGTCGCGACCCAACGTTTGCCAGTAGCGTGTCCGTCGAAGCGAGTTCGATGCTACACCGAGGTGCAAACGGATTGCTGTCCACCAAAGCTTCCTCGGGAATCAAGCCAACGAGTGTCTCGGCGCGTGAATCAGTCTCGTTGCTAGCAACAAAGACCGTCGAGTCGCTCCATTCTCCTCCAACGCCAAGGATCGGACTAATCGCAGTCGGACCCTCCTCCAACGACGACACGGTCCGATTGCCGACGACGGCAGCGCGAACGTCTGCCACCAACTGCATATTCCGAAAGGATGAACCATAAAGATAGTTGTTGTAGATTCGTGTCGAGCCGCTCACGAACGGCGCCCTTTGCAGATGCAGCGAGAAAAGGTTTCGGTAAAAGAGCGTATCGCCGCGCCCAAGCGCCGCATACGCTTGCAGCGTGTCGGGAGCTTGCAAGACCGGGATGAGAATCGAGTTGCTAATAGAAGCCGCCGTACTCGTGCCAAAATCAAGTGTTGCTAACGTGCCGTAGGTGAGCGTGAGATGGTCCAACACAACGCCCTCGCATCCGGCAAACTCCATCGCGTGGGGTTCATCTTCAGCCTGAATAGCCAAGTGTTGAAGCACGACATGGTCCGCACTTATGAACTCGATGCCGCCTCGAATCACCACTGGACCAGGTGCCGTCTGACCGGCTACGTGAACGCATCCGCGAGCGCTATCCAAGGTTATCTTGCTTGCTAGTTCGATGTTGCCTGAGATGTCGAAGATGATCACGCGAGGTCCGACTCGCTGCATCGCTTCACGAAACGTCCCTGGGCCCGCGTCGGCTAAGGACGTGACTCGGACGATGGCTGGATCGAAGGGACACGCGTACGCACCTCGGTCGCATACGCCCTCTTCTGCGAGCGATGGAAGCGTGGATGGTCCGTCGCATTCACTACAAAGATCGGAGGCCGCGTCGGGACCGACGTCGAAAGCGGCGTCCATGTCAGCTGGCATATCAAACGCCGCGTCGGGTGGAGCGGTCGCCGCGTCGGAGGCATCCATTCCTTCGGCGGGTGCATCGACCGCTACGTCGGCACCCGCTTCCTGGCGCATGTCAAGTGAGGCATCACCTCCACCGTTTGCTGGGCAAGGATCGATCGTTACGAGGCTCACCACCAAATCTCCGGTGCCTCCCGCTTGGATATCGACGTTTTCACACCCTCTAGCAACAACTCCACATCGCTCGTTGGTTGCTTCCCCAAAGAGTCCGTAGCGGCCCGAAGGGAAATCCCCAAAGGCTACGCCGACGCCGTCTGCAAGCACCTGCTCGACGATCACATCCTCCGGCGCTGGCATTTCCGAACAGCTTCGCAACAACGAGACCGTCACCTGAACGTCTGCCGGTATGCCCGACGGGAGGCGCACAATGACGGCGTACTCGCGATTTGTACAGCCGCTCACGGCCAATAGAGCCCAAACCAATCCCGCTCCAAGGTGGATATGCATCAGACCGCTACCGTAGGTCGTCGTTATGTGGGTGGTTGAGAGGGTGCTGATAGTTGGTCCATCGTATCGGATCGACGACAGAGGGGTCGAGGTCCCCATCCGCAACCCGTATTTCGTCAATGTAGACGGTCGCGTCTTCCTGAAACGGCCTCCCGTACATATCAAATATGACCACCTCAAAGTCTCGGTCGTCCTCATAGGCGTAGCCAACAGGTCGGTCGTTGACGCGGAAATGCATCGTCAGCGGTTCACGACCCTCCGCAGACCACACTTCCACCAACCCATTTTCACCGGAGTCGAAGTTAGCGAAGCGAGTCTTGAACACCCATCGAACCCATAGGCCGGCTCGGACTCCTCCCTCGATGCGGTGCGTGGTGTTCAGACGCTCCCCGCCTGGGCGATTGTCTCGAAGGATGACGCTGAGATCTGTGTTGCTTGTGCGCACCAACGAAACGGCGGGGTTGAGGGTAGACCCATACCCCTCCTTGGGCGGCCCGGGGTTGTGGTACTGGTGATAGAGCTGAAACCCTTCGCCAGGCCACGTGGCGTGTTCGATGCGCATGGCGAAACCCACCACATGGGTCTCCCCTTGACGAAAGCGCCGATCCACCCCGTTCGATGTGTTGCCAATGAGTTCTAGGTCTTGTCGGAAGCTCTGAGGACTCGACCAGCCCTCCATTACGAGACGTACAGCACGGTCGCCACGATACGTCACGTCGTTCACCACCGTTGGTACGTTGATGCTGGTCGCCATGCGAACCCTCGCATCGGGCACACGGTCGCGTCCAATGGATGCGGTTCGCCAGTTAAAGATCACCGACGACGAATCCTCCCATCCGTTGGTTCCGTCAGGCTGCTCAAAGGTAATCTCGCGCGTCAGTTCGACGTCGGGGTTTACTTCGTTGCCCCCATCCGTGAGCGAAGCGTCCGAACTCCCTTCGTCCACACCGAACTCAGCGTTTGCGTCACCGATATTCGCGTTGTCCGGGGCTGGGGCATCGACTTCTTGGTCCATCGTCGTGTCCGTGGCGTCATCCATCACGCCGCGTTCCGATGAGGCGTCCGCGCTCCCCGCGTTGTCACCACAACCGAGGCCCGAGAATGCAAGCAGAAGCGAGAAAAAAGGCGGTCTCGCGAAACTCATAACTCCTCCTCACGGGCCGAAAGGCCGAAAGAACAACCGTGTGTTCATTGCAATGGATATTTAGCGTATTACGGCCCATCCAACAATAGATGCCGACTCCGGTGCATGAGCGACGAAGCCGGAACGGCCACCGATGACCGATGACGCAGGCCCGCCGCAGGTTTGTGTTTGTGCGGACGGTCAGTGGGCGATGTTCAGGCTGCGGAGGACGGAGACCGGTGTGCCGAATGCCTCTGACCAAACGGCGTCGGCCTGGGCGGCTGCAGGGCGGCGAAGGCGTCGTCGATAGCGTTCGGCGCCCATCGGGGGGCTTCATCGTGGCCGGCGGCAACGAGCGCACTTGTGCGGTCGACTTGCTGTTCGCTGGCGTTTTCGAGCGCGCTCGCCACTTCCGCCGTCAACAGTGTACCTCGCGCCGGCGCACGAGGGATCGACCGAGCCGAGGGCGCGTCGTCGCGTAGCCGGCCTTTCCTCCCCAGCCTGACCGAGGCGCCAGAGAACCCGGGCGATTTCTGGTCGCAACGTCCCCGCTACATGCCGAGGGTCAGACCTTCGTCCTCGAGGGCGGCCTTCGCTTGCGCCATTCGGCGAGCTTGCGAGAAGGCGACGGCGCTTAGGATAAGGCCGCCGAAGGTGGCGAAAATCGCTACGATGAGCATGAGCGACATCACCGTTGGAAAGCTGGCAACGAGCCATCCCAGGGCGGCCAAGAGGGCGAGGCCGTTTGCGGCGGGCAGTGCGTAGGCGCCGATGGCCCGGCCGCGGTTGATCGCGTCGGCGGCGAAAAAGACGGCTACACCGAGTAGCAGGAAGACGTAGGGAACGGCGTTTCGCCAGGACTCACGCCACGTGAAGCCCAAGAGCTGCACGCCGGTGAGCGTCGTGGTCAGACCAGCGAGGGCGCCCACGCCCGCCGCGAGGCGAACGGTGACGGTGGCTCGTGAAGCCTCGATGAGTTCGTCGACCCCCATTAAATCCCTAGTGTCAGCCCGAATGCGAACGCGCGAGCACTGTGGTGACATGCCTCACAGCCACTGCGAAGTGATTTACGCACGTCGGGCTCGATCCGAGTGACGCAGATCGGGTAGGCTCGCGGCGCGCCGGCCGTGGAGGTCCGCGCAGGCACCCAACGAAAGAAGGACGAATGGCCAGCGACAGTCTCACCATCACCGACAACAGGACCGGACAAACCTATGAGGTGCCCGTGTCGAACGGCACGATTTCGGCGATGGATCTCCGTCAGATCAAGACGAGCGACGACGACTTTGGCCTCATGTCCTACGACCCGGCCTACAAGAACACGGCTTCGACCAAGAGCCGCATCACGTTCATTGACGGCGAGAACGGCATCCTTCGCTACCGCGGCTACCCGATCGAGCAGCTTGCCGAGCAGGCGAGCTTTCTCGAGGTTTCCTACCTCCTCTACTACGGCGAGCTTCCGAGCAAGTCCGAGCTGAAGGAGTACCAGCACGAAATCACGCACCACACGATGGTGCATGAAAACGTGCGGGAGCTCGTCGAAGCCTTCCGCTACGACGCCCATCCGATGGGCATTCTGGCGAGCATGTATGCGGCGCTGAGCACCTTCTACCCCGACGCGAAGAACGTGCGGGACGCGGAGGTTCGCAAGCTGCAGATGCATCGACTCATCGCGAAGACGCCGACGCTCGCGGCCTACGCGTACCGCCATCGTCGCGGCCTCCCCTACGTCTACCCGGACAACGACCTGAGTTACGCCGGCAACTTCTTGAACATGCTCTTCAAGATGACCGAGGTGAAGTACCAGCCAAACCCGATCATCGAAAAGGCCCTCGACGTGCTCTTCATTTTGCACGCCGACCACGAGCAGAACTGCAGCGCTTCGGCGATGCGGAGCGTGGGTTCGTCCGAGACGGACCCCTTCAGTGCGACGGCAGCCGCGTGCGCGGCGCTCTACGGTCCGCTTCACGGCGGCGCGAATGAGGCCGTCGTTCGCATGCTCACGGAGATCGGTTCCGTGTCGAACATCAAGGACTACGTCGCCAAGGCCAAGGGTGGCGAGGTTCGGCTCATGGGCTTCGGCCACCGCGTGTACAAGAACTACGACCCGCGCGCGAAGGTCATCAAGAAGCTCGCCTACCAGGTGTTCGACGAGGTCGGTAAGAACCCGCTCATCGACATCGCCGTCGAGCTCGAGAAGATCGCCCTCGAGGACGAGTACTTCGTGAAGCGCAAGCTCTACCCGAACGTCGACTTCTACTCGGGACTCATCTACCAGTCGATGGGTCTGCCGATGGACCTCTTTCCCGTGCTCTTCGCCATCGGCCGCATGCCCGGCTGGGTCAGCCAGTGGTGTGAGATGCTCGAAGATTCCGAGCAGAAGATCGCCCGTCCCCGGCAGATTTACCTCGGCGAGGGCCACCGCGACTACCGCCCGCTCGTCGAGCGCTAGGGTCGGCTTTCGTAGAAGACGCCGCGCGGCTCGCGCGGCGTTTTCATTTAAGGCGCGCAAATGCGCGTCGGCTCTAGCCCGGAAAAGTCACCATCCGACGCGCCCTCGCACATTTCCTGAACATCACAGCACTTCCGCTCATCGCTAAAATACAGTGTGTATTCGTCGCTCTTCGCGAAAGCACTGTGACGTCCAGGACTTGCACGATCATCGCGCCGGCTGGTGACTTTTCCGGGCTAGCCGCCTCGGCGTCACGCCTCCTTGCTAGGAGCGCAGGCTGCAGTCACCCAGGCCTGCGCCCGCCGCGCCTCACCCTCACTCGCGCGCGCGAAACCACTGGGCGTACGCCCAAAGCGCCATGCCGGTGGGATGCGGCGCGGTCGTGCCGCCGCTCTCCCAGCGAAAGGCGCCCGCGCTCTCGCCGTCGTCCACCTGCGCGTCGATGAACGCGTCGATCCAGGCGTCGTCGATCTGCGCCGCGTAGCCGAGCTCGCCGAGCATGGCGATGCGTTCGCCGGCGAGGTCCGAAGCGACGGGATCGCGTAGCTGTTCGGCTGCTAGCCGATGGGCGAGGACGTGCCTGCGTGAATCGTCGTTCGCGCAGCCGGCCCAGCGCGCGAAGACAAGCGTCAGGGATTGGTGCGTGAGGCCATAGCCGTCGGCGGGTGTCGCCAGATAGCTCGTGCAGTCCGCGGGTTCGTCGCAGCCCAGGGCGGCCGCCGGGCAGGTTTGATCGCGCTCGTCGCCGGGGAAGCCTGCGCTTTCCTGCGGCGTGATGGCCTGCGCTTCCGAAGGAACAACGAGCGGTCCGTCTAGCGCCGGTGCAAGCGCGCGCCGCGCGTCCGCGGGAAGGAGCGCGCGTCGCTGTTGGGCGATGAATGCGACGTCTTCGTCTTCGGCCACTTCGCCGTAGACGCGAAGGGCGACGACGACGTCGGCGCCGATTTCACCTTCGAAGGAAAGAAGGTAGGCGGCGGCGCGGCGCGCCGACGCGCGAA
>JBCCRV010000254.1:0-9413 GCA_039201085.1 Myxococcota bacterium
CGCTCCTCGAACCCCTCGCCCATGGACCGGCGTGTTTCGAATATGGCGGACCCCTCGCCGATGCGCTCCGCCGACTTAAGTATGGGAAGCGCATTGAGCTCGTACGGCCGCTAGCGCAGCTGCTGCTCGTTCGCGCCGATGAGCACCGCGGCGAGGTGGACATGGTCGTGCCGGTTCCGCCGTCTGCCGCGCGGCGACGGGACGTCGGCTTTGATTGGATGGCCATGCTGGCCGAACCGCTGGCTTCGGAGCTTGGCGTTCCGCTCGTTCGCGACGCGCTCATGCGCCGTGAAGGTCGGCGGCGTCAGGCGGTGCTCGGTCGGAACGCGCGCCTCGTCAACATGGACGGCGCCTTCGACGTCCGCCCCGTGAAGGGGCGCGTCCTGGTGGTTGATGACGTGCGAACGACGGGAGCCACGCTGCGCGCCGCCAAGGAAGTGCTCGAGCAAGCGGGCGCGTCACGTGTACGCGTGCTCGCATTGGCGGCGAGTTGAGTCCTCATTCATCCCGCGCACTCATCCCGCGCACTCATCCCGCGCACTCATCCCGCGCACTCATCCCGCGCACTCATCCCGCGCACTCATCCCGCGCACTCATCGCGCGCACTCATCCCGCGCACTCATCGCGCGCACTCATCCCGCGCACTCATCGCGCGCACTCATCCCGCGCACTCATCGCGCGCACTCATCGCGCGCACTCATCGCGCGCACTCATCCCGCGCACTCATCCCGCTCACGCTCACTCTTCACGCTCCCGCTCACGCTTCACCCACGCTCCCTCTTCTCGCGCAGACCAGACGGGAAACGGTGGTCTGTGGGGATCCCGTCCAACGCCAAGCACTTGGGCAAGGGCAACGCCTTTCGGCGTGGCATGGGCAACGACCGTTGGTCGGGCACGGGAGCACGCTGCCGAAAAGGCGCGCCCAAGGCGCCTTTTCCGCGGCCGTGCTAGCGCTCGTTTGCCAAGAGCCAGTCGAGAATGCGGTCGATGGCGCCGTCTTGAAGGGGGGGAATGTGGCCTGCGGCTTCGAGGGTCCAAAGCTCCGCGGCGAAGCCTTCGTCGCAGCCCGTGAAGCGAGCGACGCGGCCTTCGTCGCCGGGGACCGAGGAGACGAAGTCGAAGTCCTCACCGGCAACCGTTTCCGGGTCGCAGCCGCCGAGGGCGGCCATGCGGCTCGCGCTCTCTTCGGCCGACGGGTAGCCGTTTCCGAAGAGGTCGCCGCCCTCGTAGCGAATGACCGTGTCGAGCGTTCCGTGCATTTGCAGCGTGCTGACGGGACGCTCGGGAACGCAGCGTTCGGGATCGTCGAAGCCGGCGCCGGCTAGGGAAGCGATCGCCGTGATCGTGTCCGAGGCGTCACAGGCCATGCGGTACGACATGAAGCCGCCGTTGCTGTGGCCGAGGAGGTAAACGCGGCCGCGGTCGATGTTCACGGCTTCGTCGAGCTCGTCGATGAGTCCGCGTATGTAGGCGACGTCGTCGGGGTTTTGGCCGGCTTGATCGCAGCACGCTTCGGTGGCGTTCCAAAAGCGCTGGCCGCCCGGGTTCATGATGCCGTCTGGGGTCACGGTGATCATGCCTCGACTTGAAGCCGCGCGGACGGCGCCAAAGTACGTCGACTGAAGGAAGCCGCTGGCGCCGAAGCCATGCAGCACGATCAGCACGGGGGCCGGCACGTTCGGATCAAGCGCCGGCCCAGCGACGGCTGCGGGGCGGTCGCCGCCGATCGTGCGCGGTAGGGTCTGGGCCACTGGCGCGTCCGCGGCTTCGTCCGGGGGCGCATCGGCCGCAGCGTCGGACGCATCCTCGAGCGCGGCGTCTGCTGCGGCGTCGGCGGTCGGCGCGGCGTCCACCCCGGTATCGACGACGGGAGTGGCGTCGTCGTCGCCACAGGCGAGCGAGAGGACGCAAATGCAAAAAAGGAAGCGCTCGGCCATATCGGCTAGTGTCGCATTTCGCCTGGAACATCGCTAACGGGCAGGATCGGCGCCCACTTCAGCCGCTCCAGCAGTTCGTCTTCGATTCGGTGGCCGCGGTCGCTGAACCAGAGGGCGTTTTCCTCTTGGGCGTCGCGCCGTTCGGCGATGAAGAGAATGCCGTGGCCGCTGCGATCGTAGCCGAGCTGCACGATGGCGCCTTCGAGCCAGCGTCCGCCGCCGTCGAAGTTCAGCGTTTCCGGTAGGGTGTAGAAGCCCTCGGGTGGGAGCCGCTTCAGTGACTTGGCCCAGGCGTTGTCCGTAAGGGGAACGACGGGGTCGCGCCAAAACCATCGGTTCTTCTCGTTGTAGTGCGGATGCACCACAAACGGGCCGTCGGCGCGGGTGCCGACGTAGACAAGCACGCCTTCGCCGATCGCGTCGCCTTGAATCGGATGGGCGCGCGTGGTGCGATAGAGGCCGGATTCAATGGGGCTCGACATGCGAAGAGGCGTGGCACGCAATGGGGCTCAAGGCTAGAGCTCATCGCGCTCTAGCCCCTGCGGCCAAATCGCCGGTGTTTGCCTCGGCGTCGATCGACGTGGTGCAGCCGCTCTGCGGGTATTCGAGGTCGATTGCATCCGCGTTCACTCGCGAAGTAGTCTCACCGCGACCGTCGGACTCCCGGTGTGCCGGGCCTGCGGGGCGCGAATCCGGAGCGCTTGTGTGCGCCGTGTAGATCGTTTTGGGCCTACGAGCGTCTTTTTCCCACACCTCGAATCAGGATTTCTTCATGCGAAACCTCTTGTCTCTCGCTATTTTTCTCGCTGCCTGTTCCACCCCGTCCGCCGAAGGACCGGAACCTTCGGCCAGCTCCGGGTCGGAGCAGGCGCCGAATGAAGTGGGCGCACAAGTCGACGGGTCGGAACCAGCGGGCGGTGAAGTACAGGCTCAGGCCGATGCGCCGGCCGTGGCCCCACCTGAAGGCTGCCCTGCCCTTGAAGGGCCGGTGCTCTACCAACTTTCTTCCTCCACCGGCGACGGAGCGCTCGAGGTGGTGCGCGAACTTCGAGAAAACGGCGCTTGGCGTTCGGAAGGTCGTGCCGGTTGCCTCAGCGGCGATGAGCTCGAGGGGGTCTTTGCGGAGCTTGAGGCGGTTCCCCTTGAGCCGAGTGAAGAGCAGCCAGCCTGTCAGGCGGTCCCAGACGGCGCCACGCGCGAGGAGCTGGGCGGAACGATTATTCAGGGCACGAGCCCCTGCGGCAGCTTTGTGGGATTCGATCCGACGACCCGTGCCTTTATCGAACGCATCGTTGGGCTGATGCAGTGAGCCGCCCCCGCCGCTAGCGGGAGTCGCCTTGAATCCGGAGCATGCTGTCGCAAGACGGTAGGGATGCGGTTCGAGATGAGACCACCCCCGGCGGCTAGCGGACGTTCGCCGCAGCGGTGGGGATCGGTCGTCGTCCACGCGTTTCTGGTGGGCTGCGCAGGAGCCTCCGGACTCGAGGGGGAAGATCCGGTCCGTTATTTTCAGGCTGGGACCGATGCGTGCACGTTGGCGGAAGAAGCGATCGGCGACTTTGCGAACGATGGTTTTGTGCTGCGAACGCGCCTGCGTGGCGACGGGTTTGATGCGTTCGATATGGTCGACGACGACGGCCAAACGCGGCTGCGCATCGCCACAACGCGGGGGTGGGCCTTAGCCGTCGATGCGCCTTCGCCGGAGCACATGCGCCCTTGGATTCGGCTCGGGCCGGAGCTCGTGGGTGGCGCGCTCGTCATCATGGCGCCGGACGCGGTGCGCGGGTTGGTCTGCGCGACGCGCGTTCGTGTCGAGGACGGACGGGCCGTGGAGCGCGCCGTCGACTTCAGTGCCTTTGGCGCGTCGGGATGCGCGACGGAGGTGGGTGCTTCGAGCGTTCGCGCTCGGCTCTTCTACGACGATCTGAGCGTGGGTATCGTGCCCAGCCTTCGCGTGCGCCTGCGGAATGGCTCGGTGCTTTCGGCGGACGTGGTGACCGAGGGCGACGAGCCAACGCAGCGCAACGCGCGGGCGGTGGAGGACGCGGCCCGGGCGTTTTTGCTGGGTGAAAGCGCGGATTCACAGCGTCAGGCCTTTGAGCGAGGGGCCGATTGCACGGGGCGTCTTCGCTGGTGCGAGCAGGTTCGTGCACGCATTGCGCGCGAGTGGGCGCGCGAAGCGCCGGCAGCCGAAGCCGCGGACGCGCCGGCGGACGCCGAATAGCGTTCAGGCTGCTTGGGGTGCCTAGGGGCGTCCCCGGTGCTACAGGCCGCGCATGGGCAAGCGTCGCGTGGAAAAGGGTGTCGAGGGCATGGAGCTCCTCGTGTGCCGCAATCCCAAGGCGGCGAAGCAGTTTGAGATCGAAGAGC
The DNA here is from genome assembly GCA_039201085.1 of Myxococcota bacterium. Lineage (GTDB taxonomy): Bacteria > Myxococcota_A > Polyangia > Polyangiales > Houyiibacteriaceae > JBCCRV01. The sequence continues at coordinate 4,308 of JBCCRV010000254.1, forward strand.
GCATCGAGGCCGGCATGGTGCTCAAGGGCTCAGAGGTGAAGAGCCTGCGAAATCGGCGTGGCGACCTCGAGGGCGCCTTCGCGCAAATTCATGGCGACGAAGTCTACCTGCAGCGAATGCACATCGCGCCCTACGAGCAAGGCGGTCCGCATTTTAACCACGAGCCGAAGCGCCGGCGAAAGCTGCTGCTTCATCGCCACGAGATCGAGCGCATGCGCGGGCGACTGACGACGAAGGGCTACACCCTCGTGCCCCTTCAAGTCTACTTCAAGGGCGGCCACGCAAAGGTTCAGCTCGGGCTCGCGAAGGGCCGCAAGGTGAAGGACAACCGCGAAGCGATTCGGCGTGCTCAGGATCTCAAGGAAGCGCGGGAGGCCGCATCGAGGCGTCGGTCGTGAGCTACGAGGCGCGCATCGGTGAGGCGACCGGTCGACTCGTTTCCTTCGAAAGGGACCGGGTCCGGCTCGAAGGGCTGAGCGCGCCCTTCGCGCCCGGCGCTCCCGTGAGCATCGAGGTCGAAGGCATGAGCCTCGACGGCAAGTCGCTGGGCAGCAAGCAGCAGGCGGACGGCTTTGCGCTTACGGCGCTGCTGCGCACGCTGCCGAAGCACAAGCGTCAGCGGCTGAAGAAGCTCTTCCCATAGCTTGCTTCGAAGGCTTGGAACGGCGTTGGTCGTCCAAGAAGGGTGTGACGCGGCTGGAGGCGGCTTCAAAGCAAGCTTGTTGGGTTTTTGGGCGAGCGTCCTTCGTTCGGGACCGTGGTTCGCGAACGTGCGACCGTTGGTAGTGAACAAGTGGAACCGTTGTCCACGGACGGTCGGGCCGTTTGCTCCTGAACGATTGGGACCGTCGTGGACGGTTGCACTGTTGCTCGTGGACGGTTGGGTCGTTGCTCGCGAACCATTCGGCGGGCCAAGGCGTGGTGTGCCGGCTTGAAGGGATGGACGGTTTCAGCTGCTTGCCGTGTGTTTTCGATTTGAACCCAGCAACACAAGGGGAGTCAGGCGCCGGCGATGAAGTCGGGGCCGTGTTTCAGGCCGCGGGTTTTGAGATGGCGAAGGGCTTCGGCGCGGGCGCCGCGGGCGCCGAGGAGAACGAGCACGAAGCTGTCCTCTGGCAGGTCGTTCATGGCAACGATGGGCGCGCCGCGGGCGGTGCGGCCGATCTTGTTCGGGTCGATGTCGAGCCAGCGTGCGGCCACCAGTCCGTGCGGCTCGAGGCGGCGCATGGCGCGCTTGCCCGTTGCGCCGGCGCCCCACACGACGAGCTCGCGGCCCGCGAGCTTGGCCTTCACGTAGCGGGCGAGATACGGCGCTTTGAGATTAGCGAAGGCGTCCCGGCTGTACCGCGGGTCCGTGAAGGTCGCTTGGCCTTTTGATTGGCGCCAGTGTACGCCGGGCGTGTTGACCTTGCTGAGCCGAAAGCCGGCGTCGTGAAGGCGAAGCCAGAGGTCGTAGTCTTCGGGAAAGGGTCCGTGGCGGTAGCCGCCGATGCGCTCTAGGGCCGATGCGCGTAGCACCGTGGAGGGGTGGCAAAGGGGCGACTCGATGTAGAGCGCGAGCGCATGGTCCCGCGGGCTAAGCAGCGTGTTTTGCCAGCGAATGTAGTGCGCAAAGCCTTCGCCGACCTCGCCCTCGTCCGTGAAGGGGGAGGCCAGGCTGCCGACGGCGCCGAGCGAGCTGTCGGTTTCGAGGGCCGCAAGCTGCGGACCGAAGCGTTCGGCGACGCAGCGGTCGTCGGCGTCCATGCGGCCGAGGAAGGGGGCGTCCGTCGCACGACGGCCAGCTTCGAGCGCTTCGGCGATGCCGATGCCGCCGGCGCGGATCCGCTTGACGCGCGGGTCGCCCGGAAGGCCGCGCCCGTCGCCGGGCGCCTCGTTGTCGTCGATAGCGATCAGTTCGTCGACCAGGTTGGAAGCGAGCACGCTCGTTGCGGCGCGCTCAAGCGTGCCCGCCGCGTTGCGGTAGGGCATGAGGACAGCGAGCCGGCTCAAAGCTCTGAGAGGGCGGCGATGACCGGAGGGTAAAGGGCTGCAAGCTCAGAGAACTTGGCACGGGGCAGGCGCAGGAGCAGCGCCTCGGTGCTGGCGACGACGGTGTGCTCCGCGGGCGAATGGTCGATGATGGAGCGCTGCCCAAAGGTGTCGCCGGGCCGCATGGCGCTGCCTCCGCGGTTCAGGCTGCCGAGCATGAGCGTGTAGACCGCGTCGCTGCGTTTGCCGGCCTCGACGAGCACGGTGCCGGCGTCCGCCGCGCGAACTTCAAAACGGCGCGCGAGTTCTTTGCGCGAGCCGGGGTCGAAGGCGGCGAAGAGCGGCGACGTGTGAAGGAGGTTGGCGAGAAGTCGACGGGTAAGCAGCTCTTGAACGCGGTGGCGCACGTCTGGGTACGCGTCGACGACGGCATCGACGCTCGCCTTCGGAATGCGCAGCGCGGTCATGGCCGAGCGCGCGTTCACATCGGCGCGGCGTACGACATCGTCGAGCAGGCAGCTTTCACCCACAATATCGCCTTCGCCCAAGGCGAGGGGACGGGGACGGCCGGCCACATGCACCTCGGCGTCGCCTTCCACGATCACAAAGAGCGCGTCGGCGGCGTCGCCGGCGGCGATCCAGCGCTCGCCCGCTGCGGCTTCGACAAGCGTTGCGTCAGCAAGCAGCATGCCGAGGGCTGGCTTCGGAAGTTCGGCGAAGAAGGGCATTGCGGGCAGCTTCGCGAGGTCCTCGGAGCGGCGCCGTCGCGGTGCTTCACCTGCGTCGAGGGCGTCCCGCTCGTCGGCGAGGGCCGCTTCGGCGCCTTCGACGACTTCAAGGTCGCTGAGCTCAAGAACGATGGCGTCGTCCCCGTCGTCATCGTCGAAACGCACCTCATCGACGTCGATGTCTTCCGTTTCGACCCGTCTAAGCACGCGCGCCTTCTTCGGTGGAGGCGGCCGCGAGAGGCCAAGGGCCGTGCGGGATTGGCGCTGGGCCTCGGACGTGTCGAGGCGCTCCAGAATCGATTCCCGCGCCGGGTCGATGCTGACGACCAGGCGGGCAAGGGCCGCCGCCCGCGCAATAAAGCCGAGGGCGGCGTAGCGATCGACGGCGCGCTCGTAGAAGGTGCAGGCCGCGTCCGTGTGGCCGAGCCGGCGGTAGAGATCACCCCTACGATGGGGCCAGCGTGGCTCCTCGGGCTCGAGCGTTTCGAGCTCGTCGTAGCGGTCATGGGCCGCGTCGAACTTCTCGCGACGCAGTGCGTCGTAGAGCTCGTCCCGCGCTTCGGCCACCGTGCGTTTCTTCGCCATCGGACCGAAGCGTACAGGGTGCGGTGGACCCTTCGCCCTGTTTTTCCGCGCACATAGCCAGGCCGGCATGCCGCACCTATGCTTGGCCCGTGCTCGCCCTTCGTTTTCTGCGTGCGTCCTGGGTTTTTGGGACGGTTTTTGCGAGCTACTTCCTTCATTGGCTGTTGACGCGCGTGTTTCGGCGCTGGCGGGCGGACGAATACGGGCGGGAGCTGCCCGTCGATCCCCCCTGGCTCAAGCGCCGCAAGGAACGGCTCGACTCGCGCAACGCGAAGCGGGTGCTGCGCGCCATCCTCAAACTGCGGGGCGTCTACATCAAGCTCGGGCAGGTGCTCTCGATCATGGGCGGGTTTCTACCGATGGCGTACGGCAAGGAGCTGGAGTCGCTTCAGGACGCCGTACCACCCCGTCCCTTCGACGTGTTTCGACCGCTCTTTGACGATGGCTTCGGGCGTCAGCCGGAAGCGCTCTACGCGCGCATCGAAACGCAGCCGATCGCGGCGGCGTCCCTCGGCCAGGTTCACGTTGCCTATGACCACGACGGCACGAAGCTCGCGGTGAAGGTGCTCTACCCAGGCATTCGTCAGCAGATTCGCGTCGACATGAAGGTCATTCGCGCGTCGATGAAGGTGCTCTCGTGGTTCCTTCCGGTGCAGGGGATCGAACGGGTGAACGACGCCCTCGAGGACCTGCTTCGCCGTGAAACGGACTACCGCCACGAAGCGGCGTGCATGCAGCGCGTCAAGGCCGAGTTCGCCCACCGGCCGAAGGTGCTCGTGCCTGATGTGGTCGACGAGCTCACGACGAACGACGTTCTGACGATGAGCTTCATGGAAGGCGCGCGCATCACGGACTTTGAAGCCTACAAGAAGCTCGGTCTCGATCGGGAGACGATGGCGCGCCGGCTCACGGAGTGCTTCTACGAGCAGCTCTTCGTGCACCGCTTCTTTCACGCCGACCCGCACCCGGGGAACTTCCTCGTCGATGCCGACGACACGCTGGTCATCTTGGACTACGGAGCCATTTGCGAGGTCGAGCAGAAGACCATCGACGGACTGCTCGACGTGCTTCGCGGTTTCTTCGAGGGGCGCGATGAGCTGGTCCTCGCTGGCATTGAAGCGATTGGTTTCGTGGCGCCGGACGGTGATCGGGAGCTCCTTGAACGCACGGTGAAGACGTACTTCCAGAAGCTGCTCAAGGTGGAGCGAACGGCGGGCGCGCTCATGCGTGCGACGGAGCGCGAGCTCTTCGAGCTCGCGGACCCGGAGGTCGCACGCCTCCAGCTGCGCGATCTGATGAAGTCCGTGAACTACCCGGAAGGTTGGTTCTACGTGGAACGCGCCAGTATTCTGATGTTCTGGCTTGTGGGCCAAATGGCGCCGGACATGGACACGCTTCAGGTAGGCATGCCCTACGTCCTTCCGCTGCTGGCGGCGCGCACGGCCGCCGCGCCGGCGCCCATGAGCCCGACCTCGTCGCCCGTCACGACGTAGACCGGGAAGGACTGGACGAGGGGCTTCATGCGCCCTTTGTTCTCGAGGCCGCGAAGAAAGCCGGCGTCGAAGTCGAAGTCGGGCCGCAGCTTTTGGGCGATGCCGCCGGCGATGTAGAGAACGTCGGGGCGGAGGGCGAGTGCGAGGTCGCCGGCCGCAGCGCCGTAGAGTTCGGCGAACGTGGTCAGAGCTTGAAGGGCCACTTCATCGCCGCCCGCCGCTAGCCGCGTCACTTCGGCGCCGTCGCTGGCGGAGCGCCTGCTGCTGGACCCAAGGGCCGCGTCGATGAGCGCCAGGCCTGGACCGCTGACGAGTCGCTCGACGGACAC
>JBCCRV010000255.1:0-9368 GCA_039201085.1 Myxococcota bacterium
CCGCTGTCTTGTGTAAGTGCGCTTCGAGGGCTGTCGCCCCAAGGGTCAGCTCCGATCTCGAGGCCGTTCATGGCGCATTCGGGCAGCGCCCCTTGACCCATGCATTGGCTCGTGCGCGGCCGAGGAATGCCGCGGGACGCAAGTAGGGACTCGAGCACGATGCTCAGCGTGATCGCGACCACACGCCGAATGCGCCGTCGCCGATCGTGCACATCCAGCGCCTCGGCGAGGTGGCGCTCGCAAGGCCCGATGATTTCCGCGAGCTCCTGCCTCACGGGGTCCATCGTAGGCGGAGGCGGAAGAAGTACGGGAGCGCGGGCACGGCACGAAACCAACGCAATCACTGCAGCCAATGCCAAATATCGTACGATATGCACGGCCCGCCAACGCCCTTGAACACGGCGTATTCCCGCATGGCAAGAGTTCGTTGAACCGTCGTCCTTTGACGACGACTCGACAGCATCCCTTTGCTCCCAACTCCCAGCGCTGGGAGGTGTCCGACCGAGACGGGGCCGATTACCGCGGAGCCGGTGTGCACAATTGTTGTAGCTCGTGGAGTGAGTGCACCGGTCACCCCAACGCACGCGCTTCAATCCGCGGTTCGCCGCGCGTGCCGGTCCTCCTCTCTCGGCTACGCAAACCACCCGCGCCTTCGTCAAGCCCTCCCTCCGTCGCGCCCTACGGGTCTGCTGCGTTGGCCGGCGAGTCTTCGGAGTCGTCGGACGAATCTGCGGGGCTGGCGCCGTCGACTGGTTCCGCCGAGATTTGTTCGTCCTCCACATCATCCGTGACTTCCGCTTCATGATCCGGATCAGCGGGGAAGGAGTCGTTCCTGTCTGCGTCAGGTTCGATCGCGCCAACCGGATCGGGAGGCCGATAGGCATCGCGTCGATACGTAAAGCCAACTTCCACCCCATCCGGCCAATCATCGAGCAGGCACTGAACTCCCTCTAACTCGAGCTCCGGTGAGTCGACGACTCGAACGCCGGTATCCAACCCGTGATACACGCGGACCCAGTCGGCTTCCGGTGCGCACTGTTCAACCAGAGAACGGGCGGCGGATAGCTCCGCCCGGCGAAAGTCGATCGTCGAGATGAACCGAGTAAACGCCCCCGAAGTTTCGTCAAAGTTCTCCGATAGGTTCTCGTGACCCGCCACAAGAAGCGTGGGCAGGAGGGTTTGCCTTCGAGCTCTTCGAGCGCCTTCCGGTGCAATCAAGAATCCGCTTCGAATCAGCACGACTTCGGCGCGCTTCCAGCGCGCGTCTTGGGAGAGTTGAAGCTGATCCACGTCGGCGATTTCGAAGACAACGCGAAGCCCTTCGAAGCCATCCACGGCGATAGACGTCTCGCTCAGGATGCGCGTGGCGTACCGCGTTTCCTCGATGGTGGATAGGCTTGAGACGACGAGGCCGGCGCCGGCGACAGACTCGACGTACATGCGGGCAAGTGCGTCGAGGTTGGTGTTCTCAAAACGGCGCGAAACGGCAAGATGACTTAGCCAAATCAGTCCTGGAGTACGATCGTGCGTGAGTCGCAGCAGGTACCTTGGCAGTTCGACGCGCCCGTTTTCCGTGCCGTCATTGTTCGAGTCGAAGCGAACGACCTCCATGTATCGATTGCCACGCTTGTACCTAGCCGGACCGTCCCGCATCGATTGAAGGTTGTCGACCCGCCACCCTTCGCCTGCGAACGTGCGGCCCTCCGCAAACGCGACGCGGAGTGAGTGACTTCCGTGTTCGAATCCGTAGGCTGTGATTTGGTCGACTTGGGACGCGCAGCCCGCGAAAGCCAGCAAAAAAAGGGCATCTAGCCTTTTCATATGCTCCGTTTACCACGGTTCGACGGTTCGAAGACGCATCTCGGCGCGACGTACTTCCTACGGTGGAAGAAGAGAGAGCGCACTCCGCTGTGAGCGCGCTGTGTAAGCCCATGCCTGCCGCCAGCGCGTCCCGATTCTGTGAGGGCGCACGGCGAACGAGGGCGCGCGGCTACGAGGTCGGAGGGTCACGGGGAAGCGTTCATGTCGCCACTTGCTTCAGGGACGTCGGCAATCACGTCGCCGATTTCGCTGTGGTACGCGTTCACCTTCACCGTGTTGATCGCCTCTTTGACGAGCAGGATCCCCGCGATGAGCCAGAGGCAGGTGTCTGCCCTTGGGCGAAAGAACCAAAGCACGCCGAAGGCGACGCCCGAAGCGAGCAGCGTGAACGTCATACCCAACACTAGAGACTTCCACGCGGCATCGATCGTGAAGGGCAGCTGCACCGGTGACGTGTACGCTTCTCCCTGAAGCTTGGCGCTCATCTCGCGGACGCGGTTCCGAATGTTGCTAGGTTCCATCAGACTGTGAAGCGAAACGCCAATCGCGATCGCGCTGGTAGCGATGGCCAGCATGTCCACATTCATGATCGTTCCAGCGGTTGGGGGCGTGGAATGCGCGGGAACTTGCCGAGTTGCGCTTGACGCATCCAACCTCGGAGCTTGTCCTCCGTGGATGCGACAAAGCTCCCACCGATCACGCGGGATGAAGCGAACCGGGCGCCGCCAAGCAGCAGCGCGCGGCATCCTCCGCTCGTCCGTAGCGCGGGCGGCTGCGGCTTCAGAATGTGAAGCGCCGCTTCGCTAAGTGATGTGTCACCGAGCACGGCGTCTCCCTCGAGCACCAGAATGGCGAGCTCTTCGTACTCGGCCTGAAGTTCAAGGGCCGCGCCCGCGTCGAGGCGCAGGTCCGCAAAGAGCGTCGGTACATGGCATGTGGTCGGCGCATCAAGACCCCAAGCTGTTCCCATTGCGATGCGCACCGTGCACCCGCCATCGGTTCGTTCCGGAAGATCGGCGGCGCGGTGGAACTCAAAGGCCGGTGCCATCTCCTCCAGCTTATCGGGCAGCGCGAGCCACATTTGGGCGAAGTGAACATGTTCGCCCAAGGGCGAGGTGGGATCGGCCGGAAGCTCCTCGTGAGCGATCCCCCGACCGGCGGTCATGAGCGCGATGTCGCCGGCACGGATCGTCTCCGAGAAGCCAGCGCTATCGCGGTGATGGATGGCGCCCTCGATCAGATAGGTGAAGGTCGATAAACCCGCGTGGGGATGCTCGGGCACTCCGCGGGCGAGATGGCGAGGTATGTCCGCCGGGCCCCCGGTTTCCATGAAGATGAACGGGCCGACCATCTGGCGTGCCCTTCCCGGTAGCACCCGTCGAACCGTGAGCGCGCCGAGGGCGTGCGGCTGGGCGGGAATCGTCAACGCAATCGTCATAGCGAGAGAAACCTAAGCGATGTTCGGGGTGTTGGAACCGGTACGGATTGGCTACTTTGGGTTGCTGAAATGCAACCCACGCAAGCACTCAACCTGAACGACCTGGACACCTTTGAGCGCGTGACGCGCCTTGGCACCTTGAGCGCCGCAGCCCGCGAGCTTGGGGTCCCAAAGTCGACGATCGGACGACGCATCACGCGGCTGGAAAAGGCCTTGGGCGTTGCCTTACTCCATCGTGGGCCACGTCAAATCATCTTGACCGAGTCGGGTGCAGAACTTGAAACGCGCAGTCGGCAAGCGCTGCTCGAGCTCCGGGCGCTCTCATTGGGCCTCGCGGCCGATCAGCCTCGTGGAGTGCTCCGGCTAACGGTGATGCCCGATCTTATGATTTCGGCGCAGTTCCCAAGGATGCTGGCGGAGTTCCGGCGCGTGTATCCAGGCGTGATTCTGGACGTTCACGCAACGCCGCGGGTGACGGACATCATCGCCGAAGGGTTCGATGTCGGCTTCCGGCCAGAGGCCGCACAAGCGGATACGGACACGCTTTCGGTACGGAGGCTCGCCACCTCGGAGAGCCGACTCTTTGCCGCAAGGAAATACATCGAGCGACGCGGCACGGTGGCCCATGTCGATGGGCTCACGAAGCACGACTGGGTGTCTATCGCGGCGCATCGGCTCACGCCGCTTGAGCTCTCGGGCCCCGATGAGACCCGTACGCTGCAGCCCAACGTCGTTGCGTTCGGAAGTGACGTCGCGTCCGTGCTCTCGCTGCTTCGCGCGGGACTGGGCATCGCCGTTTTGCCCCCGTTCTACGTGCAAGATGACGTGGCGAGCGGGGTGCTGGTGCCGTTGCTTCCCGATTGGGAAGCAGGTTTGACTCGGCTGCTTATGGTTTGGCCTCGTCAGCGCTTTCTCTTGCCGAGAGTGCGCGCCTTCGTGGATTTTATCGCCGAATCATTCGGTCAGGCGCCCAGTCGGGGAACCGCGACCTTGTAACCGAGCGCCCAGTCCGGCTCGCTCCTGGCTTGAATGGTTGGATGGCTTGAATGACCGGTGGCTTCCGCGTCTTGCAAGAGCGCACGGGCCATAGGCGCACGTGAGTTTCCGCCGCTTGCTGATCGAAGCTCGCGACTCCGTCGTCCTTGCCGAAACCGGCGACCGCCTTAGCGCTCGTCGAGTGACTTGGCCGGATGCTTTGGGACGAGATTGCGACCATCGCACACAGGGCGTAGTCTACGGCATGGCGTACCGGGAGCACGACACAGCACTCTTTGCGCGGCTCGAGCAGCTGGAAGATCAGTGCCGGCTTCTCGAAGAGGAGCGGGCGACGCTGCGCGCAGAACGTGATGATCTTCGCCGCCGACTCGGCAAGGCCATGGCCGTCCTCCGGGTCATCGCAGGCGCCAAACAGATGGAGAAGCGGCTTGAGCGCTCCAATCAGCGTCCCACCGCCGATGCAGCGCCGACGCTGGAGCCAACACCCCCGATCACAACCGCCGCGATGAACGACGTGTATCAGTTCGTTCGCGAAGAGGCGGCGAAGTCAGTGGATACGTCGAGCTAGCCGCGAAGTGCCCATCTACGATCGCTGAAAACGCGTTCGGCCGATGGTACGAAGAGCGCTCCCCCTTTTGGGCGAAGTGTGCGTCGCATACCTGACATTCGTTTGATGAGCTTCGGCGATTCGCGCCCGATATTGGTTGGCATCGCTTCCCTCGACGCTGTGAGCTCCGATAGCATTCGCGCATGGATCATGACGAGCTGAGCTTGGCCGAGCTCGCGCGCCGAGGTGCCGTTCAAGGCGCAAAGGAAGATGCTGAGCGTACCCGGCAAGCTGTGCGGCGCACTGCGCATCGGCCGAAACTTGAGCGACGAAGCACGCGACCCACTCGCCCGTACGCGGCGCCCCTTTGGCTTGCGCTGGTCGGATTCTTTGTCGTCCTCGGCGTACAAACGGGAGGATTCTCCGCGTATATCGCCGACGCATTTGGCGTGGAGCTGACCTACCCCCTGCTGTTTGCGGTCCTGCTCGGGCTCACGCTCGTCGCCTACCTGCTGCGTGAAGCACTGAGCCAAAGGTCGCATGCCGCCGTCGTGCAATGGGTTCGCAAGCTGCCCTTTGAGCTGGCGGACTATCCTACTCAGCTAGGGTTCCCGGCGATTTACGTCGTCGTGCTCGAGATTGAGTTTAAGGTCGAGTCCGAAGGCCCATCCCAGGAGCAGCTCAGCGCGGCCGCGAAGGGCCTCGGGCTCGACTGGCTCGCGGCGGACGGGCGCACCACGCTCCGGGTGCGAAGCAACTATGCACCCGGCCACTCTACGAACTGGAGTGCGCACCGACGCGTTCGCCGCGTGGTTGATGAACTCTTGCTCGTCGTCCATCGCTCGTCGCCAATTCGGCGCGTCGCACTCGAAGTGAAGCAATACTAAACGCATTCGTTCATGCCGAGCTTGAGAGCGAGCCGGCTTATGCGCCGCGCGTCCCGCGCGCCACATTTCTTCCGTCGTTTACCTCCACACGCTGATCTGAGGGGCGCACCTCTACGTACCGATGCGGTGGTCGGAGCTCGCTCGAGTCGCAGGCTTCCACATCAGGCACCGCTCGCAAAGGACGCCCATGGTTTCGCTCGCCCGTCTCAGTCTCACCTCGGCGCCCCGTTGTTCTTTGGCCATCGCCTGCGCCATGCTTGTCGGCGTCGCAGGTTGCGACGGCAGTGCAGCGTCACCCGAGCACGCCGATGTGGGTATAGCCCAAGACGGCCAGTTAGCTCGACCATCGGACGATGGCTCCGTACCCGGTAGGGAGCCGGACCCTAACGCGGATTCAGACGGCGACGGTATTCTTGACGTCGATGAACTCGCGCAAGGCACCGATCCTTCGACCCCAGACTCGGACGGTGATGGCGTCAATGATGGCGCGGAACAACAGCTGGGAACCGACCCCAACTCCAACACGTTCACGGACACCGACGGCGATGGACTGTCGGACCACGAAGAGCGCGCGCTCGGTACCGATCCGAGCTCCGCTGATTCGGACGGCGATGGCATCGGGGACGGAACGGAGGTCGACTTAGGTACCGATCCCCACGTCCGAGGTGGCGATAGCGACGGCGACGGCGTCGACGACGAAGATGAACTGACGCTCGGCACCGATCCCAGCGTTCGTGACGCGGCCTGCGGCGAGTCGACGGGCGAGGGAAGCAGCGTCTCGCTTCCCGTCGACATCATCATCACCGTCGACAACTCGGGCAGCATGGCCGGCGAAGCCGCGCAGGTTCGCGCGAACCTCCAACGTGAGCTGGCTGGGCCCCTGGACGAGAGCGGCATCGACTATCGGGTCACGATGATCGCATCGCTCGGGAACAGCGGGACCAGCATCTGCATGGACACCCCCCTTGCATCGTCGCTCTGCAGCACCACGGGGCCGCGCTACCTTCAGTTCGACGTCGAAGTTCGCAGCAACGACAACATGATTAGTACACTCGGCCGCATCGACGACATCGACGACAGCGGTTGGCTTCGCCCCGAAGCGACCAAGGTTTTTCTCTTCATCACCGACGACAATGAACTCGATTTTGAGTGGAGCACGGTTCGCGACCGGCTGACAGGTCGCTTCCCGTCGCAGTTCTTCGACCTGGCTGGCGGCACCCCTAACTACGTAGTGCACGGAATCCTCGCCGTGGAAGGAACGGGGCTCATCCCGCCCACAACACCCAAGATCACGCGCGTTTGCTCGCCCGGCGGCGAAGATGTCGCGCCCACGATTCAAGACGCAATCCTTGCCACGGGTGGTCTACGCTGGAACCTGTGTCGCAACGCGTCGTTCTCCATGATGTTCGCTCAACTGGCCATGGACACAATCGCGCGAGTCGAAGCTCCGTGCACCTTTGCCGTTCCCGAGGGCGCGGACGCGAGCCGCTTCGCCGCGGACTTTGAGAGCGACGCGGAGAGCTTTTCACTGGAGAACGTTGCAAGCGAAGCGCGGTGCGTTCGCCGCGGGGCGTACGAAGACGCCGGCAACATTCAACTCTGCCCCGCCCTGTGCGACCTGGTACGTGCCGACGACTCGTCGCGCCTCTTGCTCACCTTCGGATGCGAACAGCTCTGCGGCAACGCCACGATCGACGGTTCGGAACAGTGCGACGACGGCAATCAAGTGAGCGGGGACGGCTGCACAGCCACGTGCCAACTTCGCTGCGGTGATGGCGCCCTGCAGGCGGGCGAGCAGTGCGACGACGGCAACACGGACTCGAACGACGGTTGTTCACCGAGCTGCCAGCTGGAATGCGGAAACGGCACCGTCGATGGCGCGGAGGAGTGCGACGACGGCAACCTCGTCCTCAACGACGGCTGCAACGCGCGCTGTGAACTCGAGTGCGGCAACGGGATCGTCGAGCCCTTTGAGGGTTGTGACGACGGCAACCGGATAAACGACGACGGCTGCAGCGACACGTGCGAAATCGAAATCGTTTAGGAAAAGTTCGCAGCTTGGCGGAGCGTCCTTCGTTTCTCGGCGCGCTGGCTTGAGGTGGATAGGCGCGGCCGTGTTGTGTTGATGACTTCAGATCATCAAGTTGAGCACAAATGATGTCTGGAGTGTCTTGCGGCCTGAATCATCGTGGTTGCCATGATTCACGCAACTCACCTTCACGTACTCCTTCTTGCGACCATGCTGGCGGCCGCATTGCCGGCGGAGGCCCAGCTTGCTCCTGACCCTTCCCCGCCGCAGGGCCGCGCTGCTCCCGTCCCATCTTCTGATCGACCCGCGGCGCATCCTCCGTCGCGGACCAAACCCGATGCCGGCCTTCGCATTCGCTTGCCGGGAGCACTCTGCCTGTCCGGTGTGGCGGATGACGAAGGACGATGTGTGTCGCGCGCGGCCCTTGCCGCACGCCTCGGTCCCGCTCCGCGCCGAAACTACGTGCTGGGCATCACGGCTGTGATCTTTGGCGTGCACACGATGGCTTCAGCGGCGCTCTACCTGCTTTTTTCCGATCCCCTTTTTCTTTCCGCTGATCCCAACGTGGAACGCGCGTACCGCGCGGGAAGCCTTGCCGGCGCGGCTATCACGCTCGTGGGCGTCGCCGTACTCGGTGCACAGGTCGCCGCGTTTCGCCGCGCGCGCCGCGAGTACGAACAGCGGCTGCTCCACCTCGCGGCCAACTCGCGCCCTGCGGCCTGGTAGAACGACTTCGTCCGCACACGTCGCCCTCGCCGTCCGCGTGCCGGCGGGTCACACGTGTATCGGAACTGCTGCATACGTGCGGGCATCGACGTGTTTCCTCCCCGCAATCGGTCGGCTCTGAACGATGGCACACCCGTTGCGAAGCGGCTCGTCCATGAGCATCCACACGCTCCTTGGGGCTGTCTTCGCCGTGGTTTCCAGCGGCTCGGCACTTGCTCAGTCAGTCCCTTCTCCGATCGAGCAAAGGCCTGAGCCGGAACCCAACGCGGAGCCGGATCCGACGCCCTCTTCTACTGCACCCAGCCGTGCGCCGATGCCCACGTCGCTGCCGGTGATCACCGATGCACAGATGCTATCTCGCGGGCTCACCCTCGAGCCGCGTCGCTACCGCCTGTGGTCGCTCATGTGGGTGGCGGGTCTTCACGTGATGGCGACTGCGATCATCGGCGGTCCGGTGAACGCCGCGCAGTCGACCGAAGGCGAGAACCTGGGAACGTTTTTCGCGGGGGTTGGCCTCGCGGGTGCGTTGCTCTTTGTCGCCGGTCTCGTCGGCCAGCAAGTTGGAAAGCTTCGCTACCTACGACGTCGCGCAGAGCGCTGGCAAACCGCCCAAGCGGCTCCGCTGACTCCGTTTGCTTGGTGAAGCGACGGTGTGAATCGGTGATGGCAAGCGAACCCGAACCGCGTGCTCGCGACGACGCGCTTTGCGAATGCAGGGGATGGATTCGCTGTAGGCGTGCTGCCCAAAATCGCCGCGCAGCTCACACGACCTTCAGCCATCCGCTCACCTCGAAATGCTCGGCATTTACTTCGGTTCGGGGACGCTATGTAGACCGCCTTCATTTTGAACTGAGCCTGCCGCGTTCGTCCTGTTGTTCGAGGACAAGGAACAACGGCGCAGGAATGTAGGCACATTTCAAGGAG
>JBCCRV010000256.1:0-9355 GCA_039201085.1 Myxococcota bacterium
GTTCAAGGGACGCGTGATCAGCGCCACGGCTTCCTCGTCCGTAAGCGGCCTTGGGGGCTCGTCCAACTTCTGCGTGCGGTCGTGAAACCAGGGCCAAACCGGACCCCGATCGACGCACCCCAAGGCCACCTGCTCGGCGCCGCAGGCGATGCGTACGTGAAAGTGGTCCGCGTGCGGATTGCCGTGACTCGGCTGGTGCACCACCCACGCGGCGCGGCGCAGCACTTCGGGATCGGACTCGTGCACCGCCGCGTAGCGAAGGAGGCGCGCTTTGAGACCGCGGCTGACGAAAATCCACTGCACGTCTGCTTCGTCCACCAGCATGGCGCGTACGAGCGCCCAGTTCCGTGCGTCGTCGAAGCGCACCGTCGCCCCGCCGTATTCGGCGGGCTCCACGCCGATGCCGAAGCGGTCGTAGGCGACCCATCCGCGGCCACGCACGGGCGTACCGGCGAGGTCGGTGGCGTAGAAGATGAAGTCGACGTCCCGCCCCGTGCGATGGCTCCCGTGCCGATAGTGCCGGCCGCCCGCGGGCGAACTCAGGTCGCCCACCCGCAAGGGGAAGCCTCCCGGACGCGCCTCATCCACCGTCGCCGCAATCCGCTGAACCATCCCCGTGAGAGCGGGCACGCCGTAGCGCGTCGCGTCCCCCGGGCGTGCGCGCACGTAGCCCGCCCCGCGGTTTGGCAGCGCGACGCCGTGAATCAGCCAGCCCCGATTGCTGCGGGCGTACGACACGGGCTGACCGGGCTGCGGCGCAGGTACGCACGAAGCGGCGGCAAGCATCAGAAGCGCATGCAGCCCCAACGCCCAACCCCCGCTCGCTTGACGACGCATGCAGGCATCGTAGCGTGCACGTTCGCCATGCGACACGATTCGGAGCACTTCGCCGCCCTGGACCAAGCCTGGGAGATGTTTCACGAGGGCGACCTCGACGGCGCCCTCCAGGCCGCCCTTGCCACCCTGGAAGTGGATGAAGATTCGCACGAGGCCCACAACCTCGCCGGCGCGATCTGGTCCGCGAAGGGATTTGCCGAAAAGGGGCTGCGCCACTTCGACCACGCCATCGCCGTCGACGACCTCTTTCTTGAAGCGCTCATCAACGGCGCCGAAGCGGCCCTCGCCCTTGGTCGCCCAGGCGACGCGCTTCGTCGCCTCGAAGATGCGCTCGAACTCGCGGACAACGTCGACCAGGCGGCCGATGTTCTGCTGCTTCGCGTCGATGCGGCCGTCGCCATGGGCGACGGCGATGCGGCCTCGGCGACGGTGGCCCAACTCCCCGAAGGCCCGTTCGAATCGCCGCAGGTCGTCTTCCTGATCGGAAGGGCGAAGCTGCTCGTGGGCGATGCGGCGGGTGCCCATGAGGCGCTGGAAGCCGCCCTCGCGCGCGGCGCTGACGACCTCGATCTGCACTACCATCTAGCCCTCGCACGCGAAGCGGTCGGCGATCTTCCGGGCGCGATGGTGGCATTCCTGCAGTGTCGTGAGCGAGACATGCTCCTGCCGGACCTACCTTGGACCCTTCCGCGAGCCGTCTTCGAGCGGCGCGTACAGGAGGCGGTCGCCAACCTGCGCACGCCCCTGTCGACGGCGCTCGACGGCGCCCTTGTCGTCGTGGAGAGCGCGCCCGGCGCCGAGGTCGTCAGCGAAGGCGTCGACCCACGGGCGGCGGCAATGATGGACGAAGTCCCCTTTCGCGACGGCACCGAAGCGATTCGCCGTCTCTTTGTGTACCAGCGAAACATCGAGCGAAGCTGCGCACGCGCCGAAGATCTTCCCGGAGAGATCGAAGCGCGCATCGGCGAAGAGGTCGAGGCCTTCCTCGCCGCCCCGCGCCCCCCTGCTCCCACGGGCTGAGACGCATCACTTCACTCGCGCCCTTCACCGGCCGGCCGCTGGAACCGCAGTCCGCCCGCTGAATGCGGCGCTCAGTAGCCGTGCGGCGAAAGCGCTCGTATCGCCTTCGCCACCTGGTCGATGGCGGCGCCGGCGGGGCAGCGCACCCAGGTATCGGTCTTGTCCGCAAAGAGCCAGTCGTCGCCCGTCGCGTCGCTCGCCTCCCAGAGCACGAACTCTGTTCCCGGCTCCATTTCTGGCGCCACCGTCGCCAACGTAGCCGGGTGAATCGATGGCGACGCACAGTCCAAGACGATGACCGTGTGCGCGATCGCGTTCGCCGTTACGATATCGAGGAGCGCCACCACGTCGTGCACCACGGTGAGGCTGGCATCGCCCAAGGCCGCATCGAGGGCCTCCGCTCGGGCGCCGTCCAGCGTCGCCAAGAGCACCGTCGAGAGCTTCGTGGGCGCGGCAGTTTCGAGCTCCTGCGCCGGTCGCGCCGGCGCCGGCGAAAGCCTCGCAGGAATCTCCGACGGGATCCGGTGAACGATCGGACCGAGCATGTGGGCAATCGCGTCCGCGGCGTCCTGGCCGAGGATCGATGCCGCCGCCTGGCGCAGCGGCTCCTCGATGAAGGCGCGCAGCGCACCCCCTCCGCGGGGGACTTCCTCCACGCCGCCGCGGACGAGAGCCTCGTTGATCACCTCGTCGGCAACGGCACGAGACGCGAGCGAGGAAACGGACTCGCGCACCATGATCGCCGCGGGCGAAGGTGGGGCCATGGGTCGTTCCGTCCTCACGCGCGGACGGTAGCCTAGTCCGATTGCATGTCGCCACATCCCTGCAATGGGTGATGGGATGTACGTCCTCGGCGCCGACGAAAACGGACTTGGACCCCAACTCGGACCGCTCGTGGCCACGGCGTGCTGCATCGAAGTCCCGAACTACGAGCGCGTGCGCCTTCGAGATTTGGGCGCCGCCATCGGTGTGACCGATAGCAAGCAATCGAGCGCCTTCGGCAAGATGCGCCGCGCCGAGGGTTTTGCCCTGGCCCTCATCGAGCGCAGCGAAGGCAGGGTTCCCGAGAGCGTCGATGCACTCCTGGAACTCATTGGGCCGGGCCTTTCGAAGCTTCGCCTGCCCTGCCCTGGCGGACCCACGGAGGCTCAGTGCTGGTCCCTTGCGATGGCCCTGCCCGCCTTCGACGGCTCGCTGGACGAAGGCCGTAAGCTCATCGACGAACTGGAGGGAGCATCGCTCCGCTTTCACCGCATTCGCACCACCCTCGCCTGCGCTGGGGTGCTGAATGCGGAAAAGGCCCACGGCCGCTCGAAAGTTCAAGTCGACTTGGCGCTCTTTGAGGCCTTGATCAACGATGCCCGCGCGACCACTTCCGAGGATCTCCTGGCCATCTGCGGCATGGTGGGGGGCATTCGCGCGTACGCTCGGTACTTTCAGCACTTGGAGGACGCCGAAGAATACGAAGCGCAGGCATACCGCGTTCCCGGAGTTGGCGACGTGCGCTTTGAAGTCAAGGCCGACGACCGCCACCTGCCCGTCGCCGTCGCCTCCATGGTTGGCAAGTACGTCCGCGAGCTGCTGATGCACCGCATCGTGGACTACTACCGCGCCGATGACGCCAGCCTACGCCGCGTGAGCGGCTACCACGATCCGAGCACCAAGGCCTTCGTCGCCGCGACGAAGGAGCGTCGTCGAGCGCTTCCGATCGCCGATGCCTGCTTTTTTCGATAGTTGGCAAAAGGGGCGAATCTGCCCAACGTGACAAAGCCGAACTCCTGCTGGTGCGTGGCGCATCGCACCGATACCATGATTCGCATGATGCTTTTCCGGGGGGAGAAGCGGCGCAGGAGCGTCGTCGTCTCCGTGGTCCTTTCGCTCTTCTTTACGCTCCTTGCGGCGGCCCTGCCTTCCTCCGCCGATGCCCAGCGCTCGCGCAACGAACGGCTAGGCCGGGCCGCCTTCGAGCGCGGCCGAATCGCCTACGACGCCGGCGACTATGACGAAGCCCTGCGCGCCTTCCGGCAGGCCTACGTCATGACGCAACGACCGCAGCTGCTGTACAATATCGGCCTCGCCCAGGACCGTCTTCGCATGGACCATGACGCCCTCGTAAGCTTCGAAAGCTACCTCGAGAACGTTCCCGACACGCCCTACCGCGAGCAGGTTGAAAGCCGTATTACGGCGCTTCGCGCCGCCGAAGCACGCCGGGCCGACCAGCGACGGGAGCTCGAAGACGCACGCCGCGCCGAAGCCGAGGCCGCCGCCGCCGCCCAAGCGGAAGCCGAAGCGCGCGGCGAAGCGGCCGCCCAAGCGGAAGAAGAAGCCCGCATTGCCCGCGAAGAAGCCGCCGAGGCTGAAGCCGAGCGCGAGCGAGCCGAGGAAGAAGCCCGACGGGCGCGCGAAAGCGGTGGTCGCCGCTCCCTTTGGTGGGTGGGCGTGATCGTCGGCGTCGTCGTGGTGGGCGCGGGCGTCGGCCTGGCCGTGGGGCTCTCCGGGCGCGACGACGGCTTCGCCCAAAGCGACTTCGGTGAAGTGACCCAAACCCAGTGGAGCTTCTGATGAGCCCCCGGGCATCGTACGCATTCGCCGTTATGCTTGCTGCGTGCAGCTCGTCTCCTACCCAGGTTATCGTTCAGATCGACGCCGATGAGGAGGTTCGAAACGCGGCTGACTCAATCGAGATCCGCGTCTTCGCCTTGGAAGATGCGGACGACGTCGAGGGAACACGGGTCTTTTTGGGCGGTCGCGCTGCGGAGGGGTTCCCGCTGCAGCATGTGATCGCTCCCGCTGAGGGCGATGCGGCGCGCCGATACCGAGTACGTGTGGCGGCCCTAGGAGCCGGAGGCGGAACGCTAGCCTCCATCGAAGCCATCAGCGGCTACGTTGAGGGCGAAACACGAGTGCTACCGCTCTTCCTCGCCGGCGCTTGCCTGGACCGGCCTTGCCCCATCGGTAGCACGTGCGCCAACGGGGGATGCATCGATGTACCCGTGATTCCCTCCGTGAACCTCCCGCGCAGAGGCCAAGATGCGTCCCTGCCCATCGATGCGGGCGCGGACACCTCCGATGATGTGGAAGCCGGTCCGATCTGCGTGGCGGGTGACTCCTGCGAGCTACCGCCGGACCTGATGGGCGAGTGTGTGAGCGGCGGCGTCATCGAGTGCCTCGACGGCGTAGCCAGCTGCGTCCCGGAACTCAGCCCAGCAGGCACTTCCTGCCGACCGGCGAACGGACTGTGTGATGTTGAGGACGCTTGTGACGGTGTGAGCCCTTCCTGTGCAGATGCAAAAGCCACCGACAATGAGCCCTGCGGCGCCACGGAGGACGGGACCTTCTGCTTTGACGGCGAATGCCGCGCCTGCGTAGACGGCGAAGAATGCGCCTTCGAAGAGTGCGTTCTTGGCGTTCGCCGATGCGGTGGGGGACCGCCTCGGTGCGAGCGCGACAGGCCTGCGGGAACGGACGTCCCGTGCCGCGATTCACAAGGGCCGTGTGACGCCGAAGAGACGTGCGATGGCGCGGGCTCGTGCCCAGTGGACGATTTCGTCCCGGCTTCTGCAAATCAGATCTGCCGTGAAGCGATGGGCGATTGCGACGTCGCCGAAACCTGTGACGGGTTAGGCGCCCAGTGCCCATCCGACCGCGTCGCGGACTCGTCCGTCGTATGTCGCCCTGGGGACGGCCAGTGTTTACTGGACACGACCTGCCCGGGCGGCAGTGCAGTCGACTGTCCGATGGGAGACCTGTTCGCGAACGATAGAACCGTCTGCGGTTCCGAAACGGGAGAATGCGATCCCTCGGACTTTTGCTCAGGTACCAGCGACGAATGCGTCGCCGTCGTTACCGCAGTCGATACACCTTGCGACACGGACACGGGCGAAGACCGCATTTGCAACGGCAGCGGAGACTGCATCATTCGGCCACGTGTCGGGGAAAGCTGCGATGTCCCTGGTGCGCCGTGCGAAGTGGGTGTGATCGAAAACGTCAGCGGCGCAGAGGTCTGCGTTTCGCAAGGGCCCGTACCGAACGACACCCCGTGCGAGCTCGCTGGGATGCTTCGCGAGTGCGAGAGTACGCCCACCTGCCAGTCGGGCGTTTGCGAGCGAACTTTCCGTCCGGGCGAGCCTTGTGGAGCCGAACCCTCCAATCCTTGTCGCCAACGGGCGACTTGCCTGCTCGGTCAGGCGAGTTGCCCCGGTTTCCGAAGCGCGCCGGACGGAACCACGTGCGGAACTAACCCCGACGAATGCATCGCGCGCGCGTGTATGCGCGGCAACTGCGTTGACGTTAACGTTCCCAACGGAGTGGCGTGCGGAGCTACGGGGGAATGCGCCCCTCCGAGCGCTTGCCAGGACGGCGAGTGTCGGGCAATGGGGTCAACCAACGGCTTGTCTTGCGGCGATACCGAGCCAACCAGTGAATGCGACAACGCCGACACATGCCTCGACGGTGAATGCCGTCAAAATCAGTTGCCAGACGGCAGCTCTTGCGGCGACATACCGACCACGGAGTGCAGCTCCACCGAGTGTAACGACGCAGCTTGCCAGCTCGATCTCGCTGAGGGGGAATGCAATGACGGCACCGGCGAATGCCTGACGGGGTTGTGCCGCACTCTTTTGATAAGTGAAATCGGACGAGGTGGTTTCGACGAGTACGATTTCATCGAACTCTACAACTCGTCCGATCTCGACGCCTCCGTCACTCCGTTCTTTACGTCAGATTGCCGCCTCATCGTAAATGGCGAAAGCGCCTATGAGTTCCCAGACCTGGCCGTCGAACCGGGCCAATTCTTGCTGATCGCCTCCGAAGATGGTGGCGGACCCGCCCCGGATGGTACAGCCGAGTTCGAGATCGCCACCTCAGGAAGCGTGCAACTCGTTTGTGGCAGCGATATTCCTATCGTCGTCGACGCCATCGCATGGGGAAGCGGGTCGGGAGGTGAGGGAGCTTCGCTGGAACCGTTCTCTTCCGGCCCAATCCTGATGTTCTGGCGGACCTACGAGCGCAAAGCATGCATCAACTCCAGCGCTGGGTCGCTCCGCAACGACTCCGCCGACGGCCGGCACGGAAACGCCTACGACACAGACCAGAACCGGGAAGACTTCGTGTTGCAGTTTCCGGGTCGTCCGCAGAGCAACGCTACCGAGCCAGAGAGGCCTATGTGCGACTTCAAGGACTTTTGAACCGGCTGATCAGGGCGTAAATCGCCACGCCTCTCCTCCGTGACGCTCGCCCACGAAGGCTCTAAGTTTCTCCTATGGCCGCCACTGCCGCCGCGCTCTTTGCGCTCTTTTGGATTTCGATGGGTCTATCGATTCTATTCGCGGACTATCGAAACCGGCGGCGCGTCGGCCCGCTGTCGGCTCCGTCCACGCGCATTGCGGACCTGCAGGATGGCGCCACGGCCAAACTCGTCGGCGAAGTTCGGCTCGGCGACGCGACCGAAGAGGCGCCGCTGAGCGGGCGAACCTGCGCAGCCTATCGCGTGCGTGTCGACGCGCGCCGCAAGCTTCGGTGGCGAGCGCTCGAAGAGCAGCGCGCGGCCCACGGTTTCTTCGTCAACGACGGCAGCGGCGAAGTCTTTGTGCCCGCCGACGAACACACCGAACTGCTGCTGACGACGGACGGTCGCTTCGTAGACAAGCCGAAAAAGCGCGCGTCACGCGCCCTTCGCCGCTTGCTCAAGCCCTTCCGCAAGGAAGACCCGAAGTCGAAGATGCGCTGCGACGAAGCCACGCTTCAAGAAGTCAGCCGCGTGGCGGTCTATGGCGTCTTTCGTCAGCGCCCGGGCGTGCGCGCCGAGGACGCCGCGGACTATCGTTCGCGCGCCTATCAGTTCGTCGCCGAACCGGCAGACGAGGGGCTCTTCGTGAGCGACGAACGCGGCGTCATCGACCGCGCATAGGACGCTCGCTACTCTACGCTCAACGCAGGATACGCGAGCGCCGAGCGTGGGAGCTGGGCGCAGGGTACGGGTTTGCGTCAGCGCGCTGCCGCGCCGTTGACGCGGACGAGTGTTCGGCGCAGTGAGCGGGCCGCAGCGGTGAACGGGTCGACGAGCAGAAGGTCGCCTTGGCACGAGAACACGTAGAGCTCCGGACCAAAGCCCGCGATTCCCCAGAGACACGAAATCGGAAGCTCGCCGAGCAGCCGTGAACTCCCATCCGGGAGCACTTCGGCCAACTGGTTTTGACCGGTCCGACTCGCCGCTTCGTCCGTCACGGTGATGAGCAAACGTTCACCGACGAAGGCGATATCGCCCGAGGCGACCCATCCGCGCGACAGCTCGCCGTAGACCTCCGTGAACCCTCCCTCCACGTCGATGCGCAGCACAAACTCGTCGAGTCCAGCGGCATACAGCCCGCCGTCCGGTCCAATCTCCAACGCGACCAAATCGCTGGGGGCCTCCATGAACACATCGCTGCGGCCGCTCTCCCGGTCGATCCGCGCCAGCACCGTTCGACTGCAGGCAAAGAGCGTACGGTCCGGCGCCAACGCAATGTCCGTGAACGCGTCGATCTCGACGATGGGTTCGGACTCTCCGCTTGGAAGGTCCACCTGGTACAGAAAGCGGTCGTCGTGAACGAGGGCCTCGGCCACGCAGCCCCGGTCCGCTTCGCAACGAAAGCTCACCGGACAACGAAGATCGTCCGGAACGAATTCGCAGCCCGTCGGCTCGATGCAGCGATCTACGGTGCACTCAACGCCGTCGTCGCAGACGACCGGCGTGAATACACACCCCGCCCCCGGAGCGCAGGCCGCCGTAGCGCACACCTGTCCCCGTTCGCACTGCGCATCGTCTGGCACGGAGCGGCACGCCCCGTTCACACAGCGCTCGTCGGTGCATGCCACATCGTCGTCGCAGTCGCGGTCTCGGCGGCATTCGGGCAAAGCGGCGTCCAGCACGACCAACGACTCGGGCACCTCCAACTCGGTCTTTGCCCCGCAGCCCAGCACGAAGAGACCTAGCAAGATACAAGCCCGCGGCACGGGCGGGGCTTAGCACCAGCCATGGAGTGCTCCAAGGCCCGGCTCCTTTGTTTCCAACGGACGACTCGCTACGCTACCGGAATGAAAGGTGTACTTGTGGTCGCGTTAGGGCTCGGCCTTGCGGGCTGTGCGGAAAACACGACGGTGGGACGATGCGTCCGCGGAAGCGACTGTCCAGGCGGGGTCTGCGTGGTTGGCCGTTGCGAAGCGCCCTCGGACGCGGGCCGTGACCAGGCGGCCACGCTGGACCTGGGTGCGTCCGACGCTCCCATCGACGCGGCCGCGGACGCCCGCGACGCAAGGGTTTCCGATCTACGCACGGAGGACGCCCGCGACATGCGGCGGGAGGACGCCAACGTCCCCGACGCAGCCGTGGGCCCATGCGGCGACGCGCCATGCAACGCCCTTTTCAGCGGTGACGGCGAATGGACGACCCGTCGGCGCGGCGCCGTAGCCTTTGCGCCAAGTGCTCCCGTGCTCGCCGTTTCGATGTCGAAGGCGGCGA
>JBCCRV010000257.1:0-9348 GCA_039201085.1 Myxococcota bacterium
ATCGAAGATGCGCTTGCCGCATGGGACGCCGCTGAGGGCCGACTTCCTGCGCTCTTCGCGGCCCTCGCCGCGTCCGAACCTGCCCTCTACCGAACGGAGCCGAGCGAATGAAGCGACGGAACCTACTTCGTGGCCTCGGGGCCTTCGCGGGCCTCGGCGCCGCCGGTGCGATCGCGCGGCACACGGTGCGCAGCGCCTTTGCGCAGGACCGAAGTCAGCTGCGCTTTCTCTTCGTCTCCACCACCAACGGATGGTGGCCGTGGGCCAACTGCACCTTTGCGGGCGACCACGACGATGCGCTCTTCTTTCGGCGCGATGAGGACGGCAAGACGCGGCCCCGTGAGCAGGCCGGCAGCCTCTCCCGGGAGCGTGTGGAAACGACCGACCTTCGCGTGCCGAACATCTTTGCGCCCCTTTCGGCGCATACCGACCGCATGCTCTTCGTCGACGGCCTCGCCCAGCGAAGCAACGGCCCGGTGAATGCCCACAGCAAGGGCGCCCAGCTTTTCAACGGCGCAAACTTTGAAGACATCACCGTCGACCAATGGCTTGCCACGGGCCTCGCGGGATCGTCGCCCTACGACTGGATTGGCCTCGGCGCCGGGGGGCGTTCCAGCGACGTCGCCGTGGGCCTGAACTCGATCGACGCCGAGGGCGGCCTGGTGCCATTCATCACCTCCCCGAGTGTGGCTTACCAGAACTACTTCTCAACCTTGGGTGAGCCCAGCTTGCCCGTGGCTCGAGCGCTTGGTCCTTCGCTCGTGACCTCGACGAGCGAATCGATCCGCTCCGCCCGCGGGCGCCTTGCTGCATCCGAGCGGCCGAAGTTCGACGAGTACCTCGTGAGCATCGAAGAGCTCGACCGCAGCTTCATGGCCGCGCCCGCTGCCGTGGAGTGCAGCGGCGCGGGGATTGATTCGGATCCCCCGAACGCGCGCGATCGCTTCGCCCTGCAATACCAGCTGGCGGCTACGGCCCTCGGCTGCGGTCTCTCCCGCGTGGCTTTCTTGTGCTTTGGTGGCGCGGCGGACAACGCGAAGTTCAACTTCGATGAAGAAGTCATGGGCGACATCACCGGTGATGACGCCGAGTCGCTCCATGGCGTTGGCCATTTTAGTCCGTCCAACTTCAATGAGCAGAGTGAGGCGTACCACGCCTTCCATTCGAACCAGCTGGCGCGGGCGATGGACCAGCTTGCGGCGACACCTTCGGCAAACGGTCGATCAGCGCTGGACGACACGATCGTCGTCTACCTCAACGACAACGGCATCATTCATCACTACGGCGCCATGCTTCGCTACCCCGTCGCGATCTTCGGCGACGCGGGTGGGCAGCTTCGCGCCGATGGCCGCTACTTGCGCTACGCCATGCATGAAGGCTGGCACAGCTCGGACGACGAAACGGACGCGCCCGCCCAAGGCACGCTGCAGCAGCTCTGGAACACGCTCGCCCACGTCGCGGGCGCACCGCGCGACGACTTCGGCGCCGGCGAGCGCGGCATCGCTTCCCGCGAGCAAAACCGCGGCGTCCTCGACGACCTGCTTCGCTAGACTCAGCGCTCTCTCGTCCTTGAAAGTCGCCTGCCGTCCTACGTCCTCGCGCCTTGATCTCGACCCGACCGACGAATCCGAGGCAATCAAATGAAGGCCTCGCCGGTCTACTTAGACCGGCGAGGCGTGTCCTCGAATCGCGGTCGGTCGTTAGTATTCGGCGAAGCGTTGAACGTACTTCAGCGCGCTCGGTCGAGTTTCGAAGAGTTGAAGTTCGACGCCGGCTCCAAAGCTCATCGATCGGCCCAGCATTTGGTTCAGCTGACCCGTCGCGATCATGACGACGGTCTTGCCTCCAACGTTTCGGTAGTCCTCCAAGAGCTCACTCAAGATCGCGCCGATCTCCGGCGGCACCGATTCAACCGCGAGGGTGTCGACGAGCTGAACCTTCGGCGTCCGCTCTGCCATCAGAGCCTTTGCCTCCAGCACCATCGTACGAAGGTCGTCGGCCGTGATCCGTCCCCGATACGTGAACTCCATCACGTGCAGGCTTAGCCACGATACTTCACACGTAGCTTTTCGATCTTCGTGCGGCAATGCGCGCTCCTCTATGCGTTAGAAACGAAAGATCCCCTGTCCGGGGGTCATGATGTTTCTACGGTCATGCCGCCCTTTAAGCGACACAAATCGAAGAAAGTCCCGACCGTAGTGCCGCACCCATTCGCGCTGTGTGAGCTCGACGGCGCCGATCGGGTATTGCTTTCCGCCGCGGGCAACGGCCCGCTCGTAGAGCCGGCGGTTCTCCTCCAAGAGCGCATCGGTGGTGGAGGGGTCGAAGGGGAAGCGGAGAATGTCGTAGGCCCAGACGATCGAGTCGTTGGGCATCTTGAAGAACGGCCGCGTGATCTTGTTCCGGAGAAAGGGGTAGAGCAGCTGCAGTCCTGCGCCTACGGCGTCTGGCGTGAGAAAGGGGAGTACGTCGTGGACGAGGTAGTCCTCGATGTGGCAGTCCGGCAGGAAGAGGTCGGACCAGGGGTTGGGCGTGTCCCATAGGCCAAGATCGCGCAGCGCTTGCTCCGCAAAGGCGACGCGGTTCAGCCACACGAAATACGGGAAGTCCGTGATCGTCGTGCTTCCATCCGGGCTCAGGCCCGCGAGGAGCGCGCTGTCGTCGGGTTCGCTCGGGGGCGTGTAGTATGCACCGACCTCGACCTTGAACGCCCAGCCGCCGCCGGCAGCGGGAATGATCTGTCCCTCGTGGAACCCGAATCGCGCGTCGTTCACGAGCACGCGCTGGTCAGCCAGGTAGTCAGACACGTTGGTGTAGACGAGCTCATACACCCGGACGAGCGCCGGTGCGGGGCCAAGGGGAATCTTCGCGCCGGTGATGACTCCGAACTGCCCAAGTCCGCCCAGGGCGCCTTCGAAAAGCGCTCGATTTCGGCGACGGTTGCAAACGCGGCGTCGGCCCTCACCGGTGACAAAACGGATTTCGTCGACGTTGTCCACCACGGCGCCGACGCGGTTCATGTTGCCACCGATGCCACCAACCGAGAGCACGCCACCCACGCTGATCTCGAGGTAGTCGGCGAGGACGAGGGGGGTGAGACCCTCGTCGAGGGCAGCAAGGAGGAGCGTCGACCACTTTACGCCCGCGTCGACATCGGCGCCGTCTGGTCCGATCGAATGGATCGCATCCAGCGTGCGCGAGTCGATCACGACGCCGCAGTCGACCTGCGCTTCGCCGAGAACGGCGTGACCTTGGCCGCGCATGGCGACCTTGATGTCGTGACGGTTGCAAAACCGAATGAGCCGACGAACGTCGCGTTCGGAGCCCGGTCGAAGAACCGCGCGCGGCGTCCGGGAGATGATGTTGCCAAAGTCGCTTGCCGCTTCCGCGAGAGCAGCGGCGTCGGTCGTTAGCTCGCCGTCGAGCCGGGGAATGTGAATCGCACCGCAGCTGTCGCCCCCACGCCGCTGGGCGTGGGCTTCGGTCAGCCATGTTCGATGAAGCGGGTCAAATGCGGTGATGGCAAGGGCCGACGCCCCCATAACGAAACCCCGACGCGATGACTTGACCATGACTTCCCTCCGTTCCCGCGGCTGCGAGCAATCCCAACTCCAATGAGAGCCGGCCAAGGGGTATTCCTTCGCCGGCATGGCTTTCGAGAACTACGCGGACGGCGGCGGAAAGCTCGACCGAAGAGTTCGCACCGTCTCGTCGAGGGCCACCTGAAACGCAGCGCGCGACGAATGACCCTGGATCAATCCGCCGAGCGCAAGGCTGGCGACGGAGAGGCCCATCTTTGTGATCTTCGAGCGGACCAACATGTGCTGTACCTCCACCCGATTCCGATGGGCCATCAGCCAGTTCGTGGGGTTCTTACGAACCTTCGGTGCATACCCCGTGAGGTCGTATGCATCGACGAATAGGTGAAGGTTGCTCGTACCCGCTTCCGCGAGCGCTTGGTTGCTCGCATCTTCGATGGGCGGCGCAAACTCCGCGTCCAAGTAGCCGGATTCCACGAAGACAACGACGTGCGGACATGGACGCTGAATCTTCAGCGAGCCTTTGTCCGAGCGCCACGTGGACTCCCTAACCCCCTCCTCGACTAGCTTCACTTGGAGAATGCTAAGGGACGCGCGCGCGCGGACAAACCCCTTTTGCAACATTCACTTCAAGCAGCGTTCGCACTCACCCGTACGAGGTACGACGAAAGCCAAGCGACGCTCTACGAAGAAAGCCCGATCCCAAACGGGACCGAGCCTCCTGCGTCGAGTTCTTCACGGTGTGCTGCGGGTCAGCTCTCTTCGAACTCGGCGTCGATGACCTCGTCGTCGTCGCTGCCCTCGTTCGATGTCGTGCCGGCACTTGCTCCGCCTGCACCGCCGGCGCCCGCCGCCGCGTAGGCCGCCTTGCTGAGCTCCTCCATCGACTTCTCAAGGGCTTCTATGCGCGCCTTGATGAGCTCGTCGTTCTGCTCGTCGATGGCTTCGCGCAGCTCCTTGACCTTCGTCTCAACGCCTTCGAGGGCGCCTTCGGGGGCCTTGTCCTTAAGCTCGGCGAGCTGCTTTTCAACGCCGTTTGCCAGGGACTCGGCCTTGTTGCGGTTTTCGACCGCTTCGCGACGCTTCTTGTCCGCTTCGGCGTTTGCCTCCGCGTCCTTCACCATCTGATCGATCTCGTCCTCGCTGAGGCCGCTCGAGCTGGTGATGGTAATCTTCTGATCCTTGCCCGTGGCTTCGTCCTTCGCCGTGACGGAGAGAATGCCGTTGGCGTCAATGTCGAAGGTCACCTTGATCTTGGGCACCCCGCTCGGCGCCGCGCTGATGCCCTCCAGGTTGAAGCGTCCCAACGTGCGGTTGTGCTGTGCTTCGGCGCGCTCACCCTGGAGCACGTGAATCTGCACCTGCGTCTGGTTGTCTTCGGCCGTTGAGTAGATCTCTTCCTTCGTGGTCGGGATCGTCGTGTTGCGCGGAATCATGACCGTCATCACGCCGCCGCGCGTTTCCACGCCGAGGCTGAGGGGCGTGACGTCGAGAAGGACCATGTCCTTCACGTCGCCGCTGAGCACGCCGGCCTGAACGGCGGCGCCCAGGGCGACGACCTCGTCCGGATTCACGCCCTTATGCGGTTCCTTGCCGAAGAACTTCTTCACCTTCTCCTGCACGAGCGGGATGCGCGTCGAACCGCCGACCATCACGACTTCGTCGATGTCGCTGGCCGTCTTGTTCGCGTCGGCGAGCGCCTTCTTCACGGGCTCGAGGGTGCGATCGACAAGGTCCTCGATCATCGACTCGAGCTTCGCCCGGGTGAGGCGAATATCAAGGTGCTTGGGACCAGACGCGTCCGCCGTGATGAAGGGCAGGTTGATGGCCGCTTCAAGCTTCGAGCTGAGCTCGATCTTCGCCTTCTCCGCCGCGTCCTTTAGGCGCTGAAGCACCATCTTATCGCCGCTCACATCGATGCCCGTGTCCTTTTTGAACTCGGTTGTGAGGTATTCGATGATCGCATCGTCGACATCGTCGCCGCCGAGCATGGTGTCGCCGTTCGTGCTGATGACGTCGACCACGTTCTCGCCCACCTCAAGGATCGAGATGTCGAAGGTGCCGCCACCGAAGTCGTACACGGCGATGACCTGATCGGTCTTCTTGTCGAGGCCGTAGGCGAGGGCGGCCGCGGTGGGCTCGTTAACGATCCGCTTCACCTCGAGACCGGCGATGCGACCGGCGTCCTTCGTCGCCTGACGCTGGCTGTCGTTGAAGTAGGCGGGCACGGTGATCACCGCTTCCGTCACGGTCGTGCCGAGGTGATTTTCCGCGGCCTTCTTCAGCTTGCGCAGCACATGCGCACTGACCTCGGGGGGCGTCACTTCCTTGCCCTTGATCTTAAAGGCAACGCCGCCGTTTTCGCGACGAATCACATCAAAGGGCACGCGGCCTTGGTCCTTCTTGGCTTCGTCAAAACGCATGCCGATGAAACGCTTCGCGCTGTAAACGGTGCCCGTTGGGTTGGTGATCGACTGGCGTTTGGCGATCTGGCCAACGAGCACTTCGTCCTGATCGTCCCATGCGACCACCGAGGGCGTGATGCGGTCGCCCTCGGCGTTCACGATGACTTCCGGACCGTCCTCCATGACAGCCACAACCGAGTTCGTCGTGCCCAAGTCGATACCAATGATCTTGCCCATGTCTTTGTTCTCCGTGGCCGTCGAGCGGCAGAAAAGGCCCGCTGGGATTGCGCCCAAGAGGCTGAAATTGAATCGGTTTCGCTTCGGAGGAGTGGGGGCTGTGGCCCCCATGTTACCGTCGCTCGGGCTACCCTAAGCACGTCCGAAGGTCGGTCAACCGGACGGGTTTGATTCATTGGGGCCCTGAAGTGCGGCCGATCGACCTGCTCTCCCGCCCGCTGCCTTGAGCGGTCTCGGCTCCGCCCTATATGTCGGGTCGAAGATGGCGTTTTCGACGGCCCACCTCATCTATCTGGCGGCGCTTTTCGCGCTCACGATGGCCGTCGTTTGGCGCCGAAGTGTGTTCTTTCGGCGCTTCGTCGGGGTCATGCTGGGCCTGCTGAGCCTTCTTTGGCTCGGGCTCTTCAGCCAGCTCGATTGGCCCCTCGGAGCGCTGGCGATGGCCCTTGAACTGCTCTCGGCGATCCACCTGATGCGATTGAGGAACGCGCGCCTGCGCAGCGTCCCCTACCGGGCCTTCATCAGCATTCCCGGCCTTTGGTTCGCAGCGTCCACCTTCGTGGCTTTGCCCTTTGCGATCCTTGGCGCCTTTGGCGTTCACACGCCGGCCTTTCTCCTCGCCTTCGCCGCGGGAGCGTTCGGCGTCTATCAATCGCTGAGCCACCGGCTCGAAGTGGTCGATCTCAAGCTCGACGGTGAAGACCGCGGTGAGCTCAAGCCCACGCCCGTCCCGCGCCGCGCGCTCAAGGCCGCGCCCACGCACGAAGGACGACCGATGCGGATCGTGCAGATCACCGATCCACATCTTGGGCCTTTCATGTCCGTCGCCCAGCTTCGCGCCGTGTGCGAGCGCGCGGTGGCGATGGATCCGGACCTGGTACTGATCACCGGGGACCTGCTGACGATGGAATCGCACAACGCCGCCGCCTCCGTCGCCGAAGCCTTCTCGCCTCTGCGTGCGCTGAGCGGTCGCGTCTTCGCGTGCCACGGCAACCACGACCATGAAGATCGCCGCACCGTTCGTGAAGGCCTGGAGGGCGCCGGCGTTCGCCTGCTCGTCGACGAGTGGGCGCGCGTTTCCACGCCCGCCGGTCAGGTCGATATCGTGGGTGCCGACTACCACTGGAAGGCGCGCGCCGAGAAGCTTCGCACGCTCTTCGACGGACACGAGCGCGACGGAACGCCGCGCATTCTCTTGCTCCAACACCCCGGCCATATTCGCGACGTGCCCGAAGGCGAAGCCGATCTGACCTTGAGCGGCCATACGCACGGCGGCCACGTCGGTCTGCTCTCCCTCGGGCTCCAGTGGACCTTCGTCCGCGGCTTCTCCTCGATGCCCGACCACGGCCTTTGGTCCCGCGGCCGCGACCGCATCTACACCCACCGCGGCACCGGCCACTATGGTTTTCCCGTGCGCCTGGGCGTGCCGCGAGAGGAGTCGCTGCTGCGCGTATGGTTTGACGGGCCGGCCCAAGCGGCGTGATTTACCTAGACGGGTTCGACCTTATTTGATTGCCTCGGATTCGTCGGTCGGACGACGTGCATTTGCTCTGGTGTCGGCGCATTCCACCAACACGGCAGCAAGAGCGGACCGACCGTTGCGAGCCGCAGGGTCGAATCGGTGTGCTCGACCTTCAAGTGACCAGAAGCTTGTCGTCGCGAATGCCGTCGCGCAGGCGCAGCACGTCTTCCATGTGCGCGATCACGATGAGCGATGCGCCGGCAACCAGCTGGAGCGTACCGGCGGGGTTGTAGGCAAACTCGCCGTCGGGCTGGCGCACGGCGATGACTAGGGCGCCGGTTTCGCGGATCGAGGCTTGGGCGAGCGTCTTACCAACCAGGTTGCTCTCGGGCGGAATGGCCACGTCTTCGACGCGAAGGCTTCGGTCCGTTCGCAGGAGCCGGTCGAGGAACTCGACGGCCGTGGGACGGATCAGCTCGGAGACGAGCCGGAGGCCACCGATCTCGTTTGGGCTGACGATGCTGGTGGCGCCGGCGCGCTCGAGCTTTCCGCGGGCCGAGCTGTCGATCGCCTTCGTCACGATACGCAAGGACCCTTCGCTCGATTCGCCGTTTTCCGCGAGCGCATTGGCGGATACGACGACGAAGAGGTTGTCCTTATCCGTGTGCAGCGCCGCGATGACACCGCTCGCGCGCTTGATGCCGGCGGCGAGGAGATGGTGGTCGTCCGTCGCGTCGCCAATGACGTAGAGGATTTCGGCGCCGAGATCGCTCGCCAGCGTTTGAATGCGTTCTTCGTCCATCTCGATGACCACGAAGGGATGGCCGTCGCGCACGAGTTCGGCAATGACGTGCTCGCCGGTGTTTCCCGCGCCGCACACGATGATGTGGTCTCGGAGTTGATCGATTCGGCTTTGCATGCGTCGTTGCTTGATTATGCCCTGAAGGTCGCCCTCGATGATGAAGGCCGTGAAGGTCGAGAGAAAGTAGAGGAGCGTGAGGCTTCCAACGGCGATGAGCGCCATCGTGACGATCCGGGCTTCGGGCATCGCTTCCATGCCCGGGAGGGACTCGCCGAAGCCGACCGTACTCACGGTGATGACCGTCATGTAGAAGCAGTCGAAGAATGCCCAGCGTCCGCCGCCGATCGTGTGAAAGAGCGTGGTTCCGAGGAAGATCGTCGTCGAGAGGATGACGATGGCCCGAATCAGGCGGGCGTAGGCGCGGTAGCGCGGGTCGCTCGAATCGACCTCGTTGTAGAAGAAAAAGGGCACGCGCGCCCGAACCTCCAATCCCCAGGGGTCGGCGTCAAGCCCCGATGGCGGCGTCAAGTGCCGCGACGGTCTCTCTTCAGGTTCGCAGGGTGCCGTCGAACACCAACCGTGCCGGTCCCCGCATGGCGATCGGTTCGCTGCTCGTGCCCGCTGTGATCACGAGCGTGCCCCCCGGAAGCTGCACCTCGACGGCCTGACCGGCGCCGGCGCGGCCAGTCGCCACAGCGGCCGCCACGGCGGCGCACGCACCCGTTCCGCAGGCCTGCGTCCAGCCGGCGCCGCGTTCGAGCACGTGAAGGATGAAGCGTTCACGGCCGTCGGGCGTCGCAAAACCCACGTTGACCCCTTCGGGAAAGAGCGGGTCGCGCTGAAGAACGGGGCCGAGGCAGCGCCGGTCGGCCTCGTCGAAGTCACCGAAGACGACGGCGTGGG
>JBCCRV010000258.1:0-9341 GCA_039201085.1 Myxococcota bacterium
CGCTGCGCTCGCGGTCCACGCCGCCGCCTACGGCGTCGGACCCCAACGCGCCTCTGGGTGAAGCCCCTCTCCCCCGCCTTCTGGGTGCCGTCGAACGGGTGAAAAAATGGGTGGGGGAGCGCCCTCTCGATCTCGTGTCTTGCGACACGACGAGAGGACGCGGGACATAGCCCAGGTGACCCAAGCGTAAGGCGTCGTAGACGCGCAACGTCTGGTCCATCCGCGCGGGCAGCATCGAGCAACTAAACCCGTTCGTCTGGGTGCCGGCGAACCTGGTCGCGGGTGCCGTCGACGTAGACCAGTAAATCCTGGTCCGGGCGTGCGGGCAGCATCGAGGAAGTGAACCCGGCGAACCTGGTCGCGGGTGATGGACGCGCAACGCGTGGTCCAGGCGCGCGGGCAGTATCGAGGGAGTGCACCCGTTCCACTTCGAACCGGCGAACCTGGTCACAGGTGACGAGGCTGGGTGCTAGTGCCGGTGGGAACCGGTGGGAGAGGGGCTTCACCCGCTGGCCGCGGTTGAAGAAGCCGTGGCCCGGGGTGCGCTCGCGGTCCACGCCGCCGCCGCGAGCCGGGCGCGCCCTCTGGGTAAAGCCCCCCGCCGTCTCATGCCGTCGAACGGGTGAGCTCGCGTTTGGGGGTTGGTGCTTTCGTTTGGCGCTCCATCGCGGCATGGTGCCGGCGTGCTTCGAGCTTCCTTTGCCATCGTGCTGTGCGTGGCTGCCGGCTGCTCGGAGCCGACGCCCGTCGATGTTCGCTTCATCACGCCGCTGGCGACCGTTGAAACGCTCTTTGACGCCTACGGCGTGGCGGAGCTTTCGCAGGCCGAAGTCGATCGGCGCATCGCCATCGGTCGGACCTTTCACCTGAACGATCCGGCGGCGCTGCGCGCCTGTTTCATCGACTGGAACAGCGCCGAAGATGAAGCGCTCGCGGGGTATGTGTTTGGCAATATTGTGATGGCGAAGGATGTACTCACGGCGACGCTGCGGGAGGACGAGGCGGAAGTCATGATCGACGATCCGGAGCGTCGTACCCGCCCCGTTGTGCTGGTGCGCGACGGCGGCCACTGGCGCATCTCACTCGCGCGCAGCGTGCCCGAGTCTGTGCGCCGTGAGCTGCGTTCGATGGCCGAGGAACGCCCGTGATCGCGAACGCGATTCGGAGCTTTCCGGCCACACCCCTCAGCCGTCTCCTCACTCTGAGCATGCTCGGACTTCGGTTCGCGGAGGCGACAACCAGCGTCGACGCGCCCTGTGATTCCCTGCTGGCCGCACGTGCGCGTAGCGATACGGCGCCCAAGAACAGTGGCGCATCCGTTGGCAAGCATGCTAGCCGGCACTCTGGTGCCTTGTGACCCCAGGTAGGGGATTCAAGCCCCGCTCTTCGAACCGGGGGCGACGGGCGACGTGATCGACGCGCCAAAACGCGGCTCCCGCGGCGGCACGCGCCTTGCGATGGCGTCGTGCATGCCGCGCCTTTCCCGAGTCGTCCTACTTTTCTCCGCGTTTTGCGCATGCGCCATTGACGCAAACGGT
This sequence comes from Myxococcota bacterium, assembly GCA_039201085.1. Classification (GTDB taxonomy): domain Bacteria; phylum Myxococcota_A; class Polyangia; order Polyangiales; family Houyiibacteriaceae; genus JBCCRV01. The sequence continues at coordinate 1,539 of JBCCRV010000258.1, forward strand.
GGAGAACCGTTCGTACCCTTCGACACCGACGAGCTCGGCAAGGCGGATGTCTGGGGCATCGATGACCGCACCGAACCGGACACGGGATCCGGCTCGGTTCGTGGAATGGCCGCGGCGTCGGCGATGCTTGCCGACGATTGGTGGTTCGTTCCGGAGTACGACCGCCAGGGTCAGCACGTGAGCTACCGCGTCGGACCGCTTCAGAGCCTTCAGGAAGTGGAGAACCTCTGCGACGGCGAACGCTTTGGCGACCAGCCGGTGATCGGATCTTGTTCGGCTACGCTCGTCGCGCCCGACCTCGTCGCCACGAGCGGACACTGCATCGTGCACGAGGGCGGAAGCGCCGCCCAAGCGCGCTGCGCTGGGCTCAAGATCGTCTTCGACTTCGCGATGACCGAATCGTCGCCGAGCGTGGATCGGCTGCACCGCGACAGCGTCTATTCGTGCCAGCGCGTCGAAGCCCTTGAATGGTACCGCTACCCGGAGAATGCCGACTGGGCTTTGATCCGCCTCGATCGTCCCGTGGTGGGACGAACGCCCGCGCCAGTCCTGGGCCGCATGCCCGACGAGGGCTCGGCGCTCATGCAGATCGGCCATCCTTCGGGCATTCCGCAGAAGCTTGCGCCCGGTCACGCCACGCGCGGCTACGAAGGCTGGCCCGGGTTCGCCGGCAACACCTTCGCGTACACGTCCGACATCTTCGGCGGCAACTCCGGCGGCGGCGTCTTCGACCTCGGCACGGGCACGCTCGCGGGCATTCCCACGGCCTATAGCGGACAGAACTACGTCTGGGACGCAAACCGCGGCTGCATGGTCACGGGCGTGTGCGGTGTGAATGCCCGCTGCGACGGACCGCCCGGCGGCTACGCCACGGCCAAGCTCGTGGAGCGGCTCCACCTGATCGCGCCCTGGCTTCTCACGGAGCTGAGCATCGTGGGCGGCGAGAGCGGCCAAGCGCCGCGCTGCGACTTTCGCTGCCAAGACTTCAACTACACCGAAGGCATGTGCTTCAATAACTGGCAGTGCCAGCGCGGCTGCCTCGTCAACAACGGCTGCTCCGTCGCCATCGCGCCGCCGCCCACCTGCGACTTTCGCTGCGTCGATTTCCGCTACCGCGAAGGCCAGTGCTACCAAGGCTGGTACTGCCAGAACGGCTGTCTCTCCCAAGCACGCTGCTTCTGAACAGCGGGCGGCCGGCCCCCCACGTGCTAAGATACCAACATGGACCGGGAAGCGGCTGAGCGGCGTCGTGCACGCCTAGCAACCTGGAAAGGGGAGCGAACCATCGGCTTTGCGCCGAAGGGCACGCTGCTCGATGAGCTCTCGCCGGAGGACCGGGTGCGAGCGCTGGCAGCGCTCAATGCACGGGTTTGGGCGAACGTTCCCGCCCTGCCGCGGAGCGAGTGGCCGGCGGAAGTCTATGAGCTCCCACGGAGTTGAGCTTCCCAGTGACTACCTCGACCTGCTGCGCGAACTCTCGTCCGCGCGGGCGGACTACCTGTTGATCGGCGGGTGGGCCGTGGCGGTTCACGGGCATGGGCGGGCGACGGACGATATGGATGTCTGGGTTCGTCCGACGCGTGAGAATGCCGAGCGCGTCTACAGCGCCCTTGTGGCCTTTGGAGCGCCGCTGCCCTCGGAAGGTTTGGACTCGGGCATGTTCGCATCGCCTCGATATGGCTATCGCATGGGTCGCAAGCCCTTGTTGATCGAGGTCTTGACGACGATTGACGGAGTCGAGTTCGAGGAGGCTGCGCTCGAGTCGATTCAGGTCACCATTGGGAGTCTCACGGTCCCGGTCATTGGCCGGGAAGCGCTGTTGAAGAATAAGCGCGCGGCCGGTCGACCGAAGGACCTGGCGGATATCGAAGCGTTGGAGTGAGCGCTAAGGAAGCAGCCGGGCGCGTTCTTCGGGCGTGGGGATTCGGCAGACGTCGGCGTGGCCCCACACCTTGTAGCGAATGGCCGCGATGAAGCGGTAGCCGAGGTCCGAAAGGAACGCTGGAATGATCTGCAGGTGGCGTAGCCAGCGCCAGCGCCTATCGAGGTGGGCGCTCAGTTTGAAGATCGCGCGTGAGCGCACGAAGGCTTCGTCGCCCTCGACGTAGACCACGCTGTCGACGCCTTCGAGCTCCTCATGGGCCTGCAGGATGGGCTTCGCCGTTTCGCCCTGGAGCGGCGCGAAGCGCAGCTTGCCCTCCGTATCGTGGTCGAGCAGCCACTGGACAGACTTCTGGCAAAGTCCACAGTCGCCATCGTAGAGCACCAATCGTTCGGGCCGGCCCACGCCCTAACTCTAGGCACGCGATCGCACTGCGCCAACCCGTGTCGGCTCGGGCGGATGCGCCCGTTGGAAGGCGACCCAGAAAACCCATCGCCACCGATTGGCGCGGTGGTGCTCCTTGGTGTCGTCGACGGATCGCTTCTCAGTTTGGCTCACAAGTTGCCATGCGTTCCGGCATGCGCCTCAACCGAACCATACCGTTTCTCCTGGCAATACTCGTTTTCTTCGCGTGCGGCGACGACGATGGCATCGGGGCAGGCGGGGCCGCCGACGGCGCCTTCGCCGACTTCGGTCCGGCTGTTGCACTCGAGGGGTCCTATGCTTGTGGGGAGCTCACTTGCAGCGCCGGTCAGGTATGCGTCCATTCGTTCAGTCGCGCTCCCATCGACCCGTTCAGCAACGAGACCGAGGAGTTCTTCGAGTGCATCACTCCGACGTGCGAAATCTTCGAATGTGCTGGCCGCGCCTGTTGCGTGAATGAGTGCGCCGAAGACTTGTGTGCAATCGGGACGTGCAGCAGCCCGACAAGCCTCGCGCCGATATTCAGCGTTCGTGACCGCGATGTGTGATGGCCAATGAGACTTGTTCGCTTTTTGTGGACCATTTCGGTGCTGCTCGTCATCGCAAGTGGATGCGGAGACGACAGCACGGTTGCCCGAGGAGACGCCGCATCATTGGACGGTGCTGCAGACCTGGGCCCGGCGACGTCCCTTGAGGGAACGACACCCTGTGGTCCGCGGGTCTGCCAAGACGGCGAAGTATGTCCCGAGGAAAATGGCGGGGTTGAAGTGGGGGTGGTGGAGCCGTCTCGCTCACGCCGTGTGTCGAGGTGGGCGCTTAGCTTGAAGATCGCGCGGACCGTACGAAGGCCTCGTCGCCCTCCACGTAAACGACGCTATCGACGTCCTTCAGCTCCTCGTGGGCCTCAAGAATCGGCTGGGCCGTTTCACCCTGCAGCGGCGCAAAGCGCAGCTTCCCTTCCGTGTCGTGGTCGAGCAGCCACTGAACGGACTTCTGGCAAGTCCGCAGTCGCCGTCGTAGAGCATCAATCGTTCGGGCTGGCCCACGAACCGACTGTGGGCACGTCGCCGCCGGACGCCAATGCGCCAGGCTGTGCCGGGTGTGCTGACGTGCCGTTGCATGTGTCATAGCGGTGGCCCGATGCCTCATGGTGGGAGTTGCGCATCTTCATCACTGCACCGGCAATGCACTGTTTTTCCCTGTTCGCGCTCGCGCGACATTTCCTGGTCTGTGAGGACCACGCTCAGTCCTTATGTGGCACGGTCCATGCTGTCATCGCGACCATGAACCGATTCGCTTCAGCGCTTTTTCTGATCTTCTTTGTGGTCGCGTGTGCCGAGGACGGTGAATCCGCGCCCGATATGGGCATAGACGCTGCCTTTCTACCGGACCTTGGACCAACCACACCGCTCGTCGGCGAGATCACGTGCGGTTCGATCACGTGCTTGGAGGGGCAGGTCTGCTCGCAAGAGTTTGGTGGGATCGACCTCGGAGTGCCGATGCAGCCTGACCTGAGCTGCCGCCCCGTTCCCGCCGAGTGCGAGCTCCGCGACTGCCAAGACTGCCGGGATCAGTACAGCGCCGCGTGCGCGTTTGCGCTCTGCCGTCAGGGCCTCATCAACTTCGTAACAGGTCGTAGGGTCAGCTGTTTTGGCCAGTAGAACGAGACCGGTTGGGATGCTGCCGCGCCATGTTGCTCTGGCGCGGTATGTCCCGGTGTCCAGGCCATGAAGTCGGCTTCCGCCTCTGCCGCAAGCGTGCAGCGACGACAGCTCGTCCTCCGACATATCAGCGCTCGATGGCTCGCCCGCCGATGTGTCGGTGCCTGATCGTGACTTGCCGGACTGCAACGTCCTTTGAGGGGCGCCGCTGCGTATGGCGCCCCATGACCCGCGGCGAAGGCGAGGTGTGCCTAGACGAGTCGTCCAGTGCTGGGGCGTGTAGCCCCATTGATCCTTGTGTTCGAACGCGTCCGCTTCTGCCACAGAATATCGGCCAGTTTCCCCGGGAATACGCGGTGCGCATCTTCGCCTACAGCCCATGTGACCTTCGGGGCTCCGGGCGCTATGCTCCGGCGCCCCGCGCTTTTTCCTTAGATTTCCTATGAGCCAGTCCCACGACGACGACGCGCCCGAAACGGGCGTTTCCCCCGACGAATCCGCCGAGACCGCGGAGGAATCCATTTCGGAAGCCGAAGGTTCGGAAACAAGCGAACCGGAAGCCGCTGCTGAGAACGAAGGTGCCGCCGGCGCGGAGACCCCGGAAGACGGCTCTGAAGGGGGCGGAGTCGACGCTAGCGAAGCGTCGGGAGATGAGGGCGCGTCGGACGAAGAGCCGAACACCGAGGCTAACGGGACGGAGGACGCGAAGAAGGGCAAGGTCGTGAATGCCGGTGCGTTGAAGGGCGCGAAGAAGGGCAAGGGCGCGAAGGCCGATGCGTCGAAGGGCGCAAAGAAGGACGAGCCCGCCAACGACGACGCGAAGACGAACGCGTCCAAGGACGCCAAGAGCAGCTGGAAGGATCGCCGCGGCGGCTTCTCCCTCGCCGGCCTTTCGCTCACGGGCCTCTTCCTGCTCATGTCCCATGCGCAGCGTTTGCCGCACGGATCGTTCCTCGGTCTGGCGCTAACGCTTGGCGCGGTCCTCGGCATTCTTCGCGCCGTCGGCTTCATCGAGCCGCGCACGGGCGGCAAGACCTGGCGCGACACGGCGCTCGGCCCCGTGGAGGGCGAAGCCCCGTGGATGTCGCTGCACATCTGGCTGCCGATCGGCCTGACCATTCTCTTTGGCGGCGGCGCGGCCCTCGGCCTGTCGAAGCTGCCCTATGTCATCATCGTTGCGCTGGCGGCGCTCATCCCGCCGGCGATTCGCCGCCCCGGCGTGGCCGTCTTCCTCATCACGGCGCTCATCTACGCGCCCCTCGCCGGCACCTTTGGCCTCTGGGATCCGTGGGAGACGCACTATGGCGAAGTCGCCCGCGAGATGATCTCGCGCGACGACTGGATCAGCCTCTGGTGGGCCCACGAGAACTGGTTCTGGTCCAAGCCGATCCTGATTTTCTGGAGCGAAGCCTTCTGGCTGAGCGGTCTCGACATCGCCGTCCTGCCCGGCATGAACCCGCCCCACCCGGAGTGGGCAATCCGCCTGCCCGTGCTGCTCTTCAGCCTCACGGCGGTGATGGTCGTTTACAACACGATGAAGCGGGTATTCGGCGCCCGCGCCGGCATGTTCGCCGCCCTTACGCTGGCGACGGCGCCGCATTTCTTCATGCTCGCGCACCAGGCGATCACGGACATGTACCTCGTGTCGAACGTGACGATGGCCCTTTCCTTTCTTGCTGTCGCCGTAACGACGGACGAAGACGAGCAGGCCGGCGACGTCAACGTCTTCGGCTTTGGCATCGGCCTTCGACAAATCGTGCTCGGCGTCATTGCCCTCGCGACGATTCCGCAGGCGATGTACCTCATCACGCGCAACGTCACCTTCTACCCCAGCGAAGGCTTCAGCGTTCATCGCGACACCTTCCTGTTCGGCTCGGGCAACAACGACGGCTACGACGCCAACACCAACACCGGTACGCCCGGCATGGTTCGCCATGCGATTCAAGACCCGGCGATCGGCGACTGGTGGGCCCAGCCCGTCAGCCAGGGCATCATTTGGCTGCTCGTTCTGGGCGCCGTGTTCTTCATGCTGCGCAAGGAGACGAAGCGACAGGCCCTCTACATGATGGCCTTCTACTTCTTCTGTGCCTTGGCCTTCATGGGCAAGACGATCCCCGGCGTTGCCATTCCGGGCATGGTCTCGCTTTTTTTCCTGGTGGGCACGGGCCGCTGGCGCCTGCTCTTTTCCGGCGCCCTCAAGGTCGCGCCGGGCATTCTCGTTGTGCTCATGGTCGCCATGCCGTGGTTTGTCGCGATGTTCATGCGCCACAGCACGGGCTTTACGGACCGCCTGCTCGTTCACGACAACATCAACCGCGTCGCCGCCGGCGTGCACGGCGACACGGGCAGCATCGAATACTTCATCGAACAGCTCGGCGCGGGCCTCTTCCCGTGGGTCGGTCTCGTACCCGCCGCCGTGCTCGCTTGGGTGTGGATGCGTTCGCCGCGTTCGGGCGATGCACCGGCCTTTCCGCACGGCCTGCAACACCTGAGCGAGGACCTGCGCGGCCGCCGTCAGGCGGAGGTGTTGCTGCTCTTTGGCCTCTGGTTCTTCAGCGCCTTCACGCTCTTCAGCGCGATGATCACGAAGTTCCACCACTACATCTTCCCGGCGGTGCCCCCGGCGGCGATCTTGGTGGGCCTGCTCCTCGAACGCTTTGCGGGAACGCGCGAAGGCACCCGCGTTCAGCAGGCCGGCATCACGCTGTTATGCGCCCTGGCGCCGATCGGGCTGGTCTTGGGCTTTGCATCGCTCTGGGGCGATCTTCGCGGCGTCATTCCCGACGAGGTCGAAGGCGCCGCGCGCGCCGACTGGGTGCTCGGTCAGGGCCTCGGTACGGCCACGAGCTACGTGCTCATCTTTGTGGGCGCAGCGGGCCTCGCCTTTGCGGCCCGCTGGCTCTGGCAGCGCGGAGAGCGCTCCGACACGCCCCTCGCTCGCCAGCGCGATCTTTCCACGGCCGTCGCCGTCGGCGCCGGCACGGTGATCCTCGCCTTCGTGGCCCGCGACGTGAGCTGGGTCACCAGCGAGCGCCCGCACGGCTATGAGCGCTTCATTCACCTCTTCGTCTACAACTACAGCCGGCCCTGGCCCGAGTACTTGGACTTCCGCCCGATCCTCACGGGCTTCGGTATCACGGCCACGGCGCTCATCGGGCTCATGGCCCTGCGCTGGACCCGCGCCATGGCCGCCCGCGCCGCCATCGGCACGGCGCTGCTCTTTTCCGCCTGGTCCTTGAACCTCTACCTGCCAGACCTCGCGCCCCACTGGGGCATGGAGAACCTCTTCGAGCGCTACTTCGAAGAGCGCGAAGGCCCGCACGAGCCCGTGCTCGCCTTTCAGATGAACTGGAAGGGCGAGAACTTCTACACGGGCAACAGCGTCTACACCTTCGTCGACATCGACACGACGAAGCTGCGCGACTGGATCGAACAGAACCGCGGCAAGACCATCTTCGTGCTCACGGAGACGGGCCGCCTCGGGTCGTTCCGCAGCCTGGTCCCCGGTAAAGAGATCGAGACGATTACGGACGAGCGCTTCAACAACAAGTTTCTACTAGTCCGCGTTCGCGACATCTAACGGCGCCGGCGCCGCCAGGCCCGCCGCTCCTCGGCGCTCCTCCCTCAACGACTCACCGGTCGCCTTCGGTCGGTCGCACTGACGGCGCCGCCAGGCCCGCCGCTCCTCGGCGCTCCTCCTTTGACGACCGGTAGGTCGTCGGCAGTCGGTCGCACTCGAGGAGCGACGCGCCTGACGACGCCGTGTTCTCAATCAGGCTCGCCGCTCCTCGGCGCTCCTCCTTTGACGACCGGTAGGTCGTCGGCAGTCGGTCGCAC
>JBCCRV010000259.1:0-9275 GCA_039201085.1 Myxococcota bacterium
CTTCCACCACGCATGCTCGAGCTCGTGTCCACGATGATTTGCGTCGTCTGCTGAAGCTCCTGCTCCATTTCGCGGACGATGAGCCGACCCCTTCGCGCGCTTGCCTTCCAAGCGATGGCTTTGAACGCGTCGCCGGGTACGAACTCGCGGAGCTCGTGCAGATCGGTGCCGCCACCCCGGGCGGCATGCTTGCCGGAGCCGGCGGCGCCGCCCAACGCACTGCGCTTTCCACGCAAGCGTCCCGAGCGCGGAAGCACGCGAATCGCGAGCGGGTTTGGAAAGAAGAGCGGCGTGCGAAAGAGCCCAAGGGGACCGCGGACCTCCAGCGCAAGACCGTGGAGCACCACTCGACCCGCCGCCGCCGCGCGACGCTGGAGCGTAAATGCGGTGCGCGCCCCTTTCACGATTCGCACCGGCTTGAGGTCAAGCCACTCTGCGCCAGGGCTCATGAGCGGCTCAAGTCGCTCCACGTCCAGAGCCTCGTCGCCGCGGTGGCGGGCGAAGCATCGAACCTGAAAGGGCACGCCGGCAACGGCGGCCCCATCGGACGATGAAGCATCGAGCCACCACGCCAGTTCAAGACGCTGGCGTCGAAGCCGCCTGCCCAATGGAATCGTGCGCACAAGCGAAACGCCGAGCACGAGCCAACCCGCCGTCGCGATGGCCAGCGCCACGGCGGACCCCATGCCGATCGCGACGAGTGCGCCAAGGCTCACCGCAGCGAAGAGCCAAGCGGCTCGAGCCGTGGGGATGGGATACATGCTCAGAGCCCGAGGCGTGGAGCAACTTTGGCGAGGGCCGCGTCCACGATCGATTCGGGACGCAGGCCCTCCATTTCCGCTTCGGGGGTGAGCACCAAGCGGTGGGCCAGCACCGCCGGCGCGAGGCTTCGTACGTCGTCGGGTAGGGCGTAGCCCCGGCCCGAGAGCAGCGCGTAGGCGCGGGCCGCAGCCACGAGCGAAAGGGACGCGCGGGGCGACGCGCCCAAGTACACGTGGCCTTGCTGGCGGGTGTGGCGAGCCAAGCGAACGACGTAGTCGAGCACCTCGTCTTCGATGTGCACCCGTTTTACCATCGCCTGCAGGTTGAGCACGTGTTGAGGGTTGAGCACCGCGCTTACGCTCGGCCTTCCGCCGAGAAAGCGGCGTAGGATCGTGTGTTCGTCGGCATGTTCCGGATAGTCCATCCAGATCCGCATCAAGAAGCGGTCGACCTGTGCTTCCGGCAATGGGTAGGTGCCGGCTTGCTCCACGGGGTTCTGCGTGGCGAGCACCAGAAACGGCGAAGGGAGGTCACGCGTCACGCCCTCAATGGTGACCTGACGCTCCTGCATCGCTTCGAGGAGCGCGCTCTGGGTCTTGGCAGGCGATCGGTTGATCTCGTCGCCGAGCACGACGTTGGCGAAGAGCGGGCCCTCACGAAGCTCAAAGGTCCCTTCGCGCGGCGAAAGCACGAACGTACCCGTGATGTCCGCGGGTAAGAGATCGGGCGTGAACTGAATGCGGCGGAACGTGCAGCCGAGCGCGGCGGTGAATGCTTTCACGAGCGTTGTCTTCGCGACCCCCGGCACGCCTTCGAGCAGCACGTGACCGCCCGCGACCAAGCTCGTCAGAATCAGCTCGGGAATACGCCGAGGCCCGACAAACACTTTCTGCACTTCCGTGATGAATGCGTTCGCAGCGGCGGCTGCGTTCTGCAAATCGGCTTCGGTTAAGGGAGCGGTCATGGTGCGTCTTCGGGAAGCAGCTTTGCGAGCAAGCGTTCGCCCTGTCCTACCATGCGCTCGAGCTCACTACGGTATGCTTTTGCGTCGCCCGTTCCGACGGCTTCAAGGCGGCTGAGCAGTGCCTGCAAACGTCGTCCATCGTCCGTCGTGCCTGCGGGCATGGCGCGCGCCGATTCGAGCGCCGCGCGCAGCTCGTAGCTATACGTGAGGCACGCATGACGAAGCGCATCCTGGCCGCTTCGTTCGATGCGCGCCGCGTACCCGCCGCCGCCGAGGGGGTCGCTGCGTCGGCTGTACGGCGAGCGTCGCGGCAGAAGCGACATGGCGAAGAGCATGCCAAGAACTGCCAGCGTCGCAGCCAGCACGCTAAAGACGGCGTCCGGAAGAACCGCCTCGTCGGCCTTCGCAAGGGTGTCTTCGAGACGGTCGAGCGCGTGCCCTGGGCCATCGCGCGAGGTGCCGATCAGGCGGGTCTCCGGCGTTGCGATCAAGATGCGTCCGCCGCCGGCGCCCAGGTACGCCATGAGGTTGGCGGCGAAGCGTTCGTTGCCGCTAAAGGACAGCATGTTGTTGATCAGCATGGAGGGATCGCCAAGCACAACGAGCCGTCCTTCGCCGACGGCGCCGGTCAAAACGGGGCCTTCGCCGCTGGCGGAGTAGCGCAGCACGGCATCCAGCTCGGTGTGACGTACCACCGTCGGATGGTTCGTCACGACGGCCTGTACGCCCTCCACCAGCGGGTGCCGGAGGGCCGGGCGGGCAATCGGGAGGGCATCGTTTCCGCGCAGGCGATCGCCTTCGATCGCGCCTTCGCGGCGCTCGATGGAAAATATCGAGAGAAAGTCGCTGCTCTCTCCTAAGTCATCGGCCACAGCGAGGCGGCCGCCGGAGCGCACAAAGTCCGTAAGCCCCTGGCTGGGGAGCGCGCGCCGCGGGTACATCACGAGCAGGCCGTCCGCGGCGCTGAGATCCGTCAGATCCAGCTCCGCCGGTGTATCCACGCGGTTTTCTTGGGCTTGGGCGAGCTCGAGGAGGCGGCTCAGCCCATTCCAGCTTCGATTGCGTACAGCGTAGTCCTCCGGCGGGCTGCTTTGTGCCGTGGCGTTCGCGCAAAGAGACGAAAAAAATGCGAAGAAAACCCCAAATAGGAACGTCCTAGGAAACAATGGCGCTCTTGTTTTGGCAGGACCCGTCGTTATAGTGGACGTATCTCTCGCCCAAGCGGGGTTCCTATGCTTCCTCCATTTATTATCGACCAAATCCGACGTCGCGAAGACGAAGAAACGACGCCCCGGCCCCAGCCCACGGTGGAAATCCCCGTCAAGGAGCGCCGCGTCACCCCGCAAGACGACGAAGACCAGCGCGGCGTCGTCGTTATCGACTTGATGTAGACCACGGTGTCTCGGTAATCGACCGAGTCCGTGGTCTTCATACGTGGTACGCCGAGCGGCGCTAGCCCGCATGAGTCACCAAGGGGCGTGATGGTCGTGCAAGACTTCGGAATCGTTGAGGTATTTCTTGGAGCGGAAAATACAGTCCGCACTTGAGCGGAAAGAAATGCCTCAACGATTTCGAGGGCTTGTGCGAGGGCGCGCCAACTGGTGACGAATCCGGGCTAGAGACGTGACCAGCAGCGCCCGGCGATTTGTGCCGAGGGCGCGATGCATCCGGCGTCCGCCTCGCCCTCGGCTTCGCCCCTATGAGCATAGGGGTCCAGGTCGAGACGGCTGCAAGCGTTGCGCTGTCGTAGCAAAGCGACGACGCGGCATTGCTGATCAAGTCTCTCACCGGCTTAAGCGGGCTAGCCACGAACGATCCGGTCCCACTCGGCGGCGATCGAGCCTTCAGCCTCGACAAACGTGCCCGCCGTCTCGCGGCTTTGAAGCGCGTAGAGGCGTTCGCCGGCGGCGCCCAAAATCTCGCCGCTCACGTCCGCCGCATCGTCCGAGAGCAGGTGGCCGATCAAACGGGCGACGGGCTCGACACTCAGCGAGCCATCGCCGACGCCTTGGAAGAGCGGAAGGTGTTCAGTCAGCCGCGTCCTTGCCGTGGGTGCCACGGCGTTGACGCGAATGTTCTTGCGGTGAAGCTCCACGGCGGCGGAGCGAACGGCCGCCACGACGCCGGCCCCCGCCGCAGAGAGCGCGGCTTGACCGGCGACGCCGAAGAATGCGGACGGTCCCGTGCCGATCACCAAGCTCCCGCTCTGGCGGAGCTCGGTCCACCGTTGTGCGCACGCCTTCATCAGTGCGAGGGGCGCTTCAAGGTGAACAGCAAGCACGCGTCGCAGGTCCGACGGGCGCGTGCGCACCACGCTGCGCTCGTGACGAAAGCCTGCAAGGTAAACGGCCGAATGAAGTTCGCCAAAGGACGCGTAGGCGAAGTCCACGAGCCCCTCCAGGGCGCCGTCGCCGCGCACGTCCGTTGCCTGATAAACCGTGCCCGGCAGCGTCTTCGCCAGGCGTTCGACCGGTTCGGCGTCATGGCCTTCGCCGTACACGTTCGTCCCGGCGTCGGCGAGCACAAGCTTATGGCCGCGTGCTGCGAGCTGCCTGGAGAGCGCCGTGCCGATGCCGCCGGCGGCGCCGATGATCAGCGTGACACTCATCGTGCGAGTGGCGTGCGTGCGGCGACGAAGCTTTGACCGGTGCTCATGTCATCGTTGAGCTCCCCCCGAATCTCTTGAACGGCGAAGTACATCAAGTTTCTTCGGTTGCCGAGTGCCGTGTCCGCGATCACGTCACCGCCGCCAAAGGCGTCCACACCTGGCTGTTCCGTGCTGTGGTAGAGGCCGAGGAAGTGCCCGATTTCGTGCGCAAGAATCTGACCGCTAAAGATGCCGGTTGTCCCTACGATCGACTGATCGAAGGCAATGACGACACCGCTCGACGACGTTTGTCCAACGCCCGCGGGCCCGGGAATACCCCCGGCGACGCCAAGCAATCCATCATCCGCGCTAAAGCCGCGAACCAGGTAAATGTCGAGCACCGGCTGGGCCGAAGGTCCGCTCAGGCGAAAGAGCGACGCGAGCTCACTGTCGGGACCTTCGCGGGTGTCGATGACGGCCAATGCGGAGGACGCAACAGCGACGTATTCGTCCACCAAGAAGCGTAGGCCCGAAGCCGCGTAGATCTCGTTGATTCGCTGAATGGTCGCGGCCACGCGCGAAGACGACGCCACGTTGCCGGCGTTCAAGCCGAGTCCTGACGTGTAGTGAACGCGCACATGGATGTCGCCGCCGGCACGGCCGTCGGGTGAGCGACGAATGATCGCGGAGAGCGTGACGTCGGACGTGGTCTCTTCGAAGAACGTTCCTGCGATGACCGAGTAGCGGCCGGACTGAAGGGCGTAGCGGTCCGTCGTCGTATTGGGCACAAGCATCATGGATGCTTCCCCTTCCTGCCCGGGGATCCAGCGAATCGGCGTGTCGCGAAGCTCGGCGATTTCGTCGAGGTCAAAGGGGGTGGCACCCGCGGGGTCGAAGAGTTGAAAGAACGTCAGGTTCAGCGCGCGCGGGTCTTCCTGCTGCAGCAGGAAACTCACGCTGATGGCGTCCGGCGGAACGGCGACCCGTCCTCGCGATAGCCGCGTCCCCCCGCTGACGTTTTCCTCCAGCAGCGTCACCGTTTCGGTCCCCCGAACCGGGTCGCTGTACCAGCACGCGGGGAAGGGCAGGCCAAGGCGCTGGATCTCGCGGCATCGGTGCCCAGGTAGGCAGTCGTCGTCGCCGTCGCACACCTCCGTGCATTGACCCATGTGGCATGTGCTCGACTCGCAGTCGTCGTCGGTGGCGCATCGACCCGCAAGAAACTCCAGCGCCGGCCGCGAGTCGATGCAGCCCCCCGCTAGACGATCCGCGGCCCCGTCGCCGGTGTCGTCCACGGGAATCGGAGCGCACACCAAGGACGAGCTTTCGCAGGACGCGCGGTCCGTGCAGCTCGGCAAACACACCCCGTCTGCGCACACGCCTTCGCATCCATCGCAGGGCGAGCCAACATCGACCGGGCCGATCTCGATGGCGGCCTCGGGGGCGCCATCGAAGCCCGCGTCGACGGGTGCAGCGACGCAGCGCCCGCCACTGCATGTAGATGTGCCGGCGCAATCCGCGTCGCCCACGCATTCGGCGCCCGTGCACCGACCCGCTTCGCAGCGGGCGCCGCTGCCGCCGCACTCTGGGTCGCCGCCGCATGAGGGCCGGCACGTGCCCCGCCAGCATTGATAACCATCGCGGCAATCGGCTTCGCTGCCGCACGTACGCAGGCAGATGCCACCAAGAATCTCCGGGACGCACTCGCCCCCGGTTTCTGGGCACTCGTCCTCGCACACCGTCGTGCAGTAGCCGCCGGGAAAGTTCGGCTGCTCGAGGCACGCCAGCCGGCCGCAGCTGTCCGCTGTGCACCCATCGCCGTACGGGAGCACCACCACCTCCGAGCTCGATGAGCAGGCGGCGGCGCCCACCAGCACCAGGGAGGCGAAGGGTAGCCCGCGATGCAGCACCTTAAGAAAAGCCATGCCCTTAGTTCATAAGCGAAAGGTGCCGCCAACGAAAGGCACGCGTGCAGAGGCAAATTCGACCCCAATTTGTAGCGGCGCTCGACGGCAGCCCCAGAATCGTTTTCAATGCGGGCGGCGTGCGTGCGGCGCTCGCCGACCTTTCGTATGGGGACCTCCTTTGGCCGTTATGAGCTGATTCGCAAGATCGCCGCTGGCGGCATGGCGGAGATCTTTCTTGCGCGCCAATGGGGCGAGGCGGGCTTCTTTCGCGACGTGGTTATCAAGCGCCTATTTCGCAATCTGGCGGAAAACGAGTCCACGCTCCGGATGTTTCAGACCGAGGCGCAGATCCTTGCGCACCTAAACCACCCCAACATTCCGCAGTGTATGGAGCTGGGCCAGCTAGAAAACACCTGGTTCATGACCATGGAGTACGTCGAGGGTTGGACCATCGCGGACGTTTGGCGCGCTGGCGCCCGTCAGGGCGCGATGATGCCGCTGCCCGTCACGCTTGGGGCCGTGATGCAGGTCTGCGAAGCATTGGAGCACGCTCACAACGCGACCGATCGGGCGGGCCGGCCGCTGCGCATCGTTCACCGAGACGTGACCCCGCACAACGTCATGGTCACGCGCAGCGGCGTCGTGAAGCTCATGGACTTCGGCGTTGCGAAGACGGATGCCCGGACCGAAACGGAAGCGGGAACGGTGAAGGGCACGTTTAGCTACATGGCACCGGAACAAGTGCGGGCCCGACCGATCGACGGGCGCGCCGATGTGTTTTCGCTAGGGGTCATCCTCTACGAGCTCACTACCGGAACGCGCCTTTTTCGCGGTAGCGACATGGAAATCATGGTGAAGGTCGTCGAGCAGGACGCGCCGGCGCCTTCGGAGCGGATCCCCGACTACCCTGCCGATCTCGAGGAGATCGTGCTGGCTGCGCTGCGCCGCGAGCCGCGATCGCGCATCGCCTCGGCTGCGGATTTGGCGCTGCACCTCGAGCATTTTGCGATGCGCCACGGCTTGCTCGTCGGGCCGCGCACGGTGGCGGAGTTCGTGCGCGGGGCGCTCCCGGCGACGCCGGTCGTTGATGAAGAGCTCGCCCTCGTCTCGGCCGCCGTGGAGCCGCCGCGTCCCGAAGCGCCGCTGACGGCCGATTCGGACGCATCCGAGCAGGTTCCCGCGCCTGCGCCGGAGTTTTCCGAACTTCGCACTCCACCGGCGCCCTTGGAGGGTTTTGACGACGATGAGATGCTGGAGAGCACGGACCGGCCGGTTGTGCTCCTCGACGTCAAGAAGACGGATAAGTCGTCGAAGGACGACCCCTACCTCGCGGAGTTGGCGGAGCGCTTGGCCGCCGAAGACGACGCAAAGTGAGCCCCGGATCTGGCCCAGAAGAGTCGGAAACCGACGCGACCGCGCAACTTCCTTGAACCATGGCTTTCGCGACCCAGTAAAATATACGGTGTGAGTTTCGTGGCTCTCGCGAGCGTGAGTCCGTCTTTACGTTCTCGTTTGCTGCTCGGCGGCTTTCTCGCACGGGCGGCCAGATCTGGCGCACGTGGCACAGTGTGGTACGGTGCGGCGAACAATGGCACGCACGCCTGCCCAACTCCTGCTAAGTGGCGCCGTCGACGCCGCCTTGGATTCCGCCGAGGGCGCCGTGCGTCTCCTCGCCATTTCCGAGCTTGCGCCTTCCGAAACGCTCGGCGCCGAGGCGCGTCCGTTTGCCCAGCGCGACGGGTTTGACGGTGCTGCGGCAGCGCTCTGCCTGGCCCGCCTCGCCGCTGCCGCGGGCGACTTCGAGGATGCCAGCTTTCGAGCGGATGATGCCGCGGCGCGCTTTCGCCAAAGCGACGAGCCCATCTTCGAAGCGCTAGCGCACCTCGAGGTCGCTGCTTGGCTGCTCGGGCGGAATGGGCCCGCCGACGGGTCGGCGGCTGCCAGCCGCATCGCGGACGCGGCCCGCGTAGGTTTGGCGCACGACGAGGGCGCTCTCCTCGAGCCGCGGCTTGAGCTATGTCGGGCGTGGTCACGCGGCGTCAGTGGCGACCTGCAGGGGGCGATCGCCTCCCTTGAGCAGCAAGCGGCCGGTGCGCCGCACGAGCTCGCGCGGGCCCGGGCTTGGTCCGTGATTGCGCGCCTTCAAGCCGATGCGGGAGCGAATGCCGCCAACGAGCGCGCAAAGCAGCAGGCTATCATGGCCTATGACGGCGCGCTGCTTGCGTTGCCGACCGAGCATCGCGTGCATTTCTGGCGCGAACCCGGGCGCGTCCACCTAAAGGCAAAGGGTCAAGCGCACGCGCCACACGACAAGCGCGCCCTACGTTTGCTGGACATCACGAAGCGCCTCGCAAGCGAGCATGACCAGGAGCGCTTGCTCGAGCGGATCACGGACGCGGCCGTCGAACTCGCCGGAGCTGAGCGGGCCTTTGTTCTCTTGCCGGACCATGAGGGCACGTTGGTGCCACACCTGATTCGCTCGTCCGTCGCGGAAGACGATCCCTCGGTGGCTTTTTCGCGCTCTATCGCAGAAGCGGTTTGGATCGACGGCGAACCACTTCTCACGGTGGACGCCCAGGGGGATGGACGCCTGAGTGAGTACCTCTCGGTGCACAAGCTCATGCTGCGATCCGTCGCGTGCCTGCCAATTCGCGGGCGCACGGGCACGGTGGGCGTACTCTACCTTGAGCATCGTTTGCGAAGCGGGCGATTTAAGCTCGACGACCTCGAAATCCTGATGGCCTTTGCAGACCTTGCGGCCATCGCGATCGGCAATGCGCGGCTCATTTCTCGCCTCGAGGAGGAGGAGCGACGAACGCGCGAGGCGAAGGCGGAAGTGGAGGCCGCGAAGGGCGAAGTTGAGCGCGTCCTCGCACTGCGCACTGACGAATTGCTTTCCGCCAGGGATGAGCTGCGTGCGGCGCGCGCGTCACTTCGGGGGCGCTATGAGCGCGAGGGCATTGTGGGACGGAGCGACGCGATGCGCCGGGTATTCGCGATGATGGACCGTGTGCGCGGGAGCAGCGTGCCCGTCGTGATCCGCGGCGAAAGCGGC
>JBCCRV010000260.1:0-9242 GCA_039201085.1 Myxococcota bacterium
CCGTGCCCTTGGGCCGCTACACGCGCCGCATTCTCGAACGTGCTTCCTCCGACCGCGGCGCAGCCTTTGGGGACGGTGTGATGACGCGCGTCGTTTCCGAAGAGATGAATGCGCGCCTCGTCCGCGCGCGCTTGCTTAGCGGCGATGCCGAAGCCGCGTTTCTCTACGCGCCCGACCTCGCCCAGATGCCGCCCCTGCGTCGCGTTCCGATTCCAAGCGCGTATGCGGAAACGGCCACCTATTTTTGCGCCCTCGTCTCTGCCGGCATGCGGCAAGCGCAGGCACTTCGCTGGCAGCGTTCGCTCGATCTGCCCGAGCAGCGAGCACGCCGCACGGCGCTCGGGTTTCACGACGAGCAGCGCGGAAGGGCGGCCGCCGGTCCGGCGTGAAGCTCCTTCGCCGACTCGCCGCGCTCCTTCTGGTGTCGCTGCTCCTCGTGCCGTTGGCGCTCCTGGCGGGCAGCGTCGGCCCCGCTGACGTCGCGTCCGCCCTCGCCGATGAACGCGCCCTTCGAGCGCTCGGCGTCAGCCTTCGCACCGCCCTCGCGAGTTTGCTCCTCATCCTCGTGCTCGGCACGCCCCTGGCGCTTTGGCTTTCGCGCGCCACCGGCCGCACCGCCCGCGTCGTCGAAGCGTGCGTGGACTTGCCCGTGCTTCTTCCGCCGGCCGTCGCAGGCGTCGCACTGTTGAGCGCGTTTGGAGCGCGCGGTCCCTGGGTTGCGCTGTTTGGCTCGGACGCGAGCCTGGCATTCACGTCCGCGGCGGTCATCCTCGCGCAGGTGTTTGTGGGCTCGCCCTTCTACGTCCGCTCGGCAACGGAGGCGTTTCGCACCGTCGACGCAGAATCGCTGCTTGTCGCGCGCAGCCTCGGTGCCGGTCCCTGGCGTGCCTTTCGCGAAGTGGGGTTGCCAGCTACGGCCCCCGCCCTCGCTGCGGGCGCCACGCTTTCGCTGGCCCGTGCGCTGGGCGAGTTCGGTGCAACGCTCATTTTTGCCGGCAGCCTCA
Source organism: Myxococcota bacterium (assembly GCA_039201085.1). Lineage (GTDB taxonomy): Bacteria > Myxococcota_A > Polyangia > Polyangiales > Houyiibacteriaceae > JBCCRV01. Next base: position 1,005 of record JBCCRV010000260.1, read on the forward strand.
TGGGACGAACGCAGACGCTGCCGCTCGCCATCTACGCGGCCCTGGAGGACGATCTCGGCCTGGCCGTCGCACTCTCGCTTCTACTCACTCTGACCGCCCTCGCGCTCCTGGCCTGCGTGCGCCTTTTGGTTCGTTCCGCGTGAAGTGGTCGATCAAACTTCGCGGAACGGTGGGCGAGTTTTCGCTCGACGTCGAACTCGCAGGCGAAGCCGTAACGGCCTTGGTCGGTCCAAACGGCGCGGGCAAGAGCACGGTCCTACGCGCGTTTCTTCACCCGCCCGAATCGCTTGAGGGTGAGCTTTGTCTCGACGGCGCCGTGCTTTGGGGCGATGGCGAACGCGTACCGATCGAGGCGCGCGGCATTGCGTACGTCGGCGCGAAGCCGAGCCTCTTTCCGCGTCAGACGGTCCAGCAGAACGTCGCCTTTGGTCCGCGCATGCGCGGACAGACCGACGCGAACGCGCGCGCGAGCGAATGGCTTAAAAAGCTGGCCATCGCGCACCTAAGCGAGCGCCGTGAAGGACTGTCGGCGGGCGAGCTCCAGCGCATGGCGCTGGCACGGGCCCTCGCGTCGTCGCCGCGCCTGCTGCTCCTCGACGAGCCCATGGCATCGCTCGATCATTTGGGGCGCGCCGAGCTTCGGCCGGCCCTGGAGGCCGCCCTTGCCAACGTACCCGCCACCGTGCTCGTCACCCACGCGCCGCAGGACGTCGCGGCCTATGCGGACCAAGTCGCGGCCATCGAGGACGGGCGCGCCGTGCAGTCTGGCTCGCCGGCGTCCGTACAATCTGCGCCCGCCACGGCCTTCCTTCGCGCCTTCTTCGCGGACTTGGAGCCTGCATCATGAAGTCGGCGCGCACCGTTGCACTCTTGCTGCTCTTTGCGGGCGCAGCCGTCGCTTCGGCTTTCGTACCTCGCGAACACTATTTCGCGCTGCTCGACGGTTTTGACCCCCTCACGTACCTCGTCGCGTGCGCCGTGGGCGCCCTCATCTTGGTTCCCGGAGCCGTGACGAAGACCGCTGGCGGATTGCTCTTCGGGCCGACGCTGGGGATTCCCCTGGCATTTGCCGGCGCCCTCGTGGGCTCGTCCGCCGCGTTCATCGCGGGAAGACTGATGCGGCGCACGCTTTCGGCCGGCGCCGCGCCCTCCCGCTTGCGTACGCTTCAGGAGCGCCTGGAGCGTTCACCCGTTGTACTTCTGCTCTTGATGCGCCTCTCGCCGGCCGTTCCCTACAACCTGCTCAACTACGGCATTGGCTTCAGCCGTATACGTTTTCCCGTCGCCCTTGCCGCGTCGCTCGGCATGCTTCCGACCACGGCGTTCTACGCCTACGCCGGCGCGGTCCTTCGCGGCACCGCCGTTGAACCGGGTCCAATTTGGGAGCGGGTGCTTCTGATGCTCGGGCTGCTTTCGACGGGCGCGCTGGCCGTCGGGATGAGCCGGGCCGCCAATGCGCGCCTCGACGCCGAAGAGGGCACCGGATGAAACCCGTTCTTGCGGTCGCGCTGGCGCTCATGTGCTTGGCCCTCGGCGCGGCCCTTGGGCGCTGGGCCGTGCGTTCCGAAGCGCATCCTCCGGACCCGGCGCGTACCGATGCGAATAGCGAGGCGGCTCCGACGGATCCGGCTCCGATCGATGCGGCTCGGACGGACGCGTTGCGAGCCAACGGCGAAGCGCGCTCTGCAGTCGCGCTCCCTTCCGAAGGCGCCGCCTCCCCGTCTCCATGGCCCATCGCCTTCATCGAAAATCCCGCCGGCGCCGTCGCCAAGTACGAGGTGCACAAGGAAAGCGGCGAGCTCCGCCAAGACGTTCGTAACGGCGCCCCGCGCGTCATCGACTTTCTCGGCTACCCGGCGAACTACGGCTTCATCGAAGGCACCCGGGTGGGGCACGAAGGCGGCGGCGACGGCGACCCACTGGATGTGCTCGTGCTGGGCCCACCGCTCGAGCGCGGCGCCCGCGTACCTGTTCGCGTGCTCGGCATGCTTCGCTTGCTCGACGCCGGCGAGCGCGACGACAAGCTCGTCGCCCGTGTCGAGCCCGTAGCTTCGGGCGAGCCCTTCGCAGACGTGAACACGTTCCGTGAACTCGAAGGCCGCTACCCCGCAGCGCTCCGCATCATCGAACGATGGTTTCTCCACTACGATCGGCAGGACCCCGCGGAGTCTCAGGGGTTCGCCGATGAGGAAGCGGCCAGCGCGGCGATCGCAGCTGCCCGGCCATGAGCGCTGCGATGTTTCGCCGATCCCGCACGCGCGACGGCGCGAGCCGGACCCGATTCGTTGCCGCGTACGCGCCTTCGGCCATCCCCTACTCGGCTCAGAACTTCCGCACATCTACGTTCGTCGGCGTGCTGCCAACGGCCAACCATCTACCCGGTTCGGACCCGGACCCCCGCGAACGGCGAACGGCCAACCGCACAGCGCCAACTGCCAACTGACAACGCCCAACCGCGCACCGCGCAGCAGGTCGCCCGATCGCTCAAAGCCGGATCTGGCGCGATCTCCACCACCGTCGCCGGCATCCGCGGGCACTCCTCTCGCCCCGGCCTCACGCACTCGCGTTTCCTATCGCCTGTTACGAGGAGTCCCGACTTCGCAGGGTCTGGGCGACCGGGCCGCTGAGAGATAACGCACGCGCGAAGCCTGTAGCAAGATGCCTCGATTTTGGATTCTCAACCCAGGGGCCGTTTACAAGCGCGCCCAAACCCGGTAGCCAGTGCCCCGCGGTGGGGCGATTTCGCTTGGTCACCGGCGTCTTTTTCCCAACTCGGGAAGAACAGGAACGTTAGAACAATGATGATCGTGGGAATTCTCTTGGTGCTCGTTGGTTTGGGTGCCGCGGGCTTTGGTTTCTGGCAGTGGCGTAAGCTGAAGATGATCGGCGGCGCGCCCCTCGCGAAGAGCGGCCAGATCGTGGGCAACGCAAGCGACAAGGGCCTCGTGGCCGTCGAGGGCAACATCGAGACGCCGGAGCCTCTGATGGCGCCCTGTTCGGGTAAGCCCTGCCTCTACTACGAGGTGCAGGTCTTCCAGCGCTGGCAGAAGTACCAGTCGACCGGTGACTCGTCGCGCAAGGTTTCGGGCAAGACCTCCGTCAAGCACGACAAGATCGGCGGCCACTTTCAGATCAACGACGGCTCCGGACCGGCCAAGGTCGACGCGACGGAAGCCAAGGTCAACGGCAAGCTGGAGAAGTCCTTCGAGCAAGAGGGCAACTCGAAGGGTCACCTCACCTTCGGCAACTACGAGGTCAACGTACCTCCGTACTCCGGCGAAGGCTGGGGAACGGGCAGCCTGTGCATTGAGAAGATCATTCCGGCCGAAGGCAGCGCGTACGTCGCCGGTCGCCTCGAAGGCGACACGATCATGCGCAAGAAGAACGTGGGCGGTCGCCTGCTCATCGCGCGTGAAGGCCTTGAGGCCCTCGAGAAGTCGACAAAGACGAAGGCCATCGCGGGTGTCGTGGCCGCGGCCATCGGTGTTCTTGGCGGCGGCGTCATGGCCGCGACGGCCGACAGCCCCGGCGCATCGGACCAGCTCACGCTCGCCCCGGGCTTCTCGCCCGACCCCACCACCGTCAGCGGCTTCAGCGGCGGCATGACGGAGTCCTCGACCCTCGGCGGCGGTGCGGCTTCGGCGGCCGGTTGCGTCGGAACGGTCACGGAAAACCCCGATGCGGTCGTCACGGTCAGCGCGGAGATCCCGGCCATGCGCGTGATGGTCAAGTCCACCGGCGACACGACGCTCATCGTTCAGAAGCCGGACGGCACGTTCCTCTGCAACGACGACACGGAAGGCTACAACCCCGTGGTCGACGGCGCGTTCCCGCCCGGCGAGTACAAAGTCTGGGTGGGCAGCTACAGCTCCGAGGACCACACGGCGTACACGTTGGGCTTCACGTCCAACACCACGCTGATGCCCTCCGCGCTCTAGCTACATCGACGGCGGCTGCTCCGAGCGCCGACGAAGCGCTTCGAGCGCCGTCGTCACCGAACTCTGGTCCGGCGCATGCCGGTCGAGCACGCGACCCTGCCACTCCAAGGCGGGGTCGATGCCTTTAAAGAGCTGGGTCGGGGCGCTGCTTCGCTGAACGAAAAGCACGGCCGTCAGAAAGCCCCGCGCCGCGCTCAACCAAAAGCCATCGCCTTCCATGATCACGGCGATCGAGCTCATGCGCGATTGCTCGCTGTAACGGCCAGCCAATGCGCGGGCCTCGGGGGTCGGAAGCCGGGGTAAGCCATGGATAAGCACCAGGTGGCCGACGTGGTCGTGCTCCTCAAGAAGCTCGAGGTGGGCGAGGTGAATCGCCGTCATCGGCGCCGGCCTTGGCGTCTCGCCCCAAATCGCAAGCACGAGGTTTTCGCAGGTCGCTACGCAGTTGCGGCCTTCCTGAAGGACCATGCGTAGGGACGAGTCGGCCATCGGCCGGGAACTTAGTGGCCCTTCGATTCGCTGTCCACGCTTTGGGGCAATGACGTCCGTTTCATCCATGCCCCTACTCGATAAGGGGGATGGCGTTCGCTCGCGGCGCGGGGGCGCGCGACCACAAAACTCTTGCGAGCCTGATAGGCTCCCGCCGTGGAGCGCCATCGCTTTTGGCTGGATGAACCGAAATGCGTGGTGGGCGCGTTTCGTTCGCACATGGCCAGCGCAGACGTCGCGGCCTTTCATGGCACCGTTCGAAGCCGTGCTTCCGTCGCGCGCGTATGCGTCGGGTACGTGCATGCGGGAACGGTCACGTCACGCGGCGCGCTGCGCGCAATCGGGCGTTTGTTGAACGACGCCGACATCGAACTCGACGCCTGGCTCTGCTGCATCGGCGGCAGCGGCTTCTGGGCCGCCACCGGACGCAGCATGGCGGCCGGCGTGATGTTGGCGGTGGCCCGTCACGCCCGGGTCCAGCTCACGGCGTCCTGGGACGAGACCGTCGACTGGCTCGAAGACCATCGTTTGCCGGTTCCCTCCGCCCCGACCCGCAAGGCCGTGCTCGACTTCGGTGCAGAGCGACCCTGAGGCCCGCTCCCGCCTCTCCGTCGATTTCACGTAGCCTTCGCCCATGAGCGAACGCAGCGCACTCGTGACTGGTGCAAATCGGGGGATTGGTCAGGCCATCGCACGCGCCCTGTGCGCCCAAGGGATGCGTGTCTTTGCGGCGGCGCGCACACCCGAGGGCGCTGAAGAAGCGGCCGCCGAGCTCGGTCACGGCGCCGTGCCCGTCGCCTTTGAGCTCCGCGAGCGCGCCGCGATCTTCGAATCGCTGTCTGGACTCCAGGCCGACTTCGGCCCCGTGGACGTGCTCGTCAACAACGCCGCCGTGCTGCACGAGGGCCGAGGCTTGGGTGTCTCCGCAGAGACGCTTGCCGAGAGCTTTGCCATCAACGTCGCCGCGCCGTTCGCGCTCGTTCACGCCCTCGCGCCTTCGATGCAGGCGCGCGGGTACGGACGCATTGTGAACCTGTCTTCCGGCTGGGGTGCCTTCGCCGAAGGCATGAACGGTCCAACGGCCTACGCCGTCAGCAAGGCGGCCCTGAACGCGCTCACGCTCAACCTCGCCGGTTCGCTCGGCCCAAACGTGAAGATCAATGCGGCGTGCCCCGGCTGGGTTCGCACGCGCATGGGCGGCGCGAGCGCGACGCTCTCGCCGGAGGAGGGCGCAGATACGGCCGTATGGCTCGCCACCCTCCCGGACGACGGCCCGACGGGCGGCTTCTTTCGAAACCGTCAGCCCATCGATTGGTAGGCATGGCGGCCGCACAGACGCGGTGGCTCGCCCCCGTTCCGAACGAAGACCCGACGGGCGGCTTCTTCCGAAGCCGTTCGCCCATCGGGTAGGCTGGCTGCGCAGACGGCCCGACGGGCGGCTTCCTTCGAAACCGTCGGCCCATCGATGGCTGCGCGTGGCGGCCGCAGCGAAACTCGGTAGGCTAGGCCATGCTTCGCTTCCTGCTCGCACTCTGTTTGCTGCTGGGCTGCGCCGACGACGGTCGTCGCCGCTCCTTCGTCGATGCGGGTTCGGACGGTCCGCCCGCCCAAGACGAACGCGTAGCGGACGTGTCGATGGACGCCGCAGACGTGACGTCCGAAGCCGGACCGACCGACGCGGCGATGGAGGCCGCCGCCCAGGACATGGCCGAGCCGGACACGCGCATGCCCATGTGCACGGGCGAACCGCCCGCGTGCAACATTCTCGTCGGCGACACCTGCGACACGGTCATGGGCTGCCGCTCCCGCGAAGACTGCCGCGGCTTTCCCGAGGACTGCTTCTTTCTGAACAACCGCACCGACTGCGAGAACATTGAGGGCTGCAGCTGGGACAGCTCCTTCGGGAGCTGCGACGGCTTCTCCGAAAGCTGCTTCTTCTTCAACGATCGCCGCGACTGCGAGAACCAGGGTTGCGATTGGGAAGTCGATTGCTCCGGCACCGCCGTCGGCTGCAACACCCTCAGCGTTGCCGAGTGCACCTCCCAACCAAACTGCTCCGTCCGCTAAACGACCTGGCCGCCTATATGGGAGAAGAACTGAGGGAGCTTCCGGCCGCGTTCACTCGTCACGCTCACGCGTCACGCGTCACGCGTCACGCGTCACTCCTCACGCGTCACTCCTCACGCTCACGCGTCACTCCTCACGCTTTACGCAACGTACGAACGCGAAGCGCTTTAGGGCTCGAAGTTCCACGTCGACGCGTAGCGCACCAGCCCCGACAGGTCGCGCAGATCGAGCTTCGCCCGAATGCGGTTGTAGTGGCTGTATGCCGTGCTCGGACTCACCCCAAGCGTAAACGCCGCCTCCTTGATCGAGTCGCCTTGGGCCAGCTGACGAAAGAGCTCCAGCTCGCGGCCCGTCAGCACTTCGTCTGGCGCCGGCGGATGGGCGCTGATGCGCCGAAGTTCGTCCGGGAGCACATCGTCGCCCGCGTGAAGCGCGCGGACCGCGCGCACATAGGCGTCCATACCGCTCGACTTCGCCAAGTACCCGCGCGCGCCCGCGCGAACGAGCGCCGCAACGGCCTCGTCCGGTTCGAGAAGCGTAAAGAGCAAAATCGGCACGCCCGTGGCGCTCAACTCCGCCACCGTGCTCGGCCCCTTCATGCCCGTCACCTGCACGTCGAGACTGAGCACATCGATGCGGCTTCGATCGAACGCGGCCCTGCAGCCTTCGATCGACGAAGCCGTTCCGGCGATGGTCAGGTCCTCGTCGAGCTCGGCGTAGCGCTGGAGCCCCTGAACGATGATCGGATGGTCGTCGACCACGAAGACGCGCACGCTCATCCCGCTTGCTCCAGCGATCCCGCGGGCATCACCAAACGAACGCACGTTCCCTCGTCGTCGGACGCCACCTGAAGCTCGCCGCCGAGCGACGCCGCCCGTTCGCGCAGCCCCCCCAGGCCAAGGCCGAGCGCTGCGTTCGCATCGAAGCCGCAGCCGTTGTCGCGCACGCTGCCAACGACGCGCTGATCCTCCATCGAAATGCGAATCACGACCTCGCTCGCGCCCGAATGCTTGTAGACGTTCGTAAGTGATTCCTGCACAAGCCGATAAAGCGCTTCAAGGGCCGCGGGCTGAACGCCCGCCGGCACGTCGACCTCGCTTCGAATCGCGAGCCCCGAACCCTCGCGCAGCGGCGCGATCAGCTCCTCCAGACTCGCCGCCAAGTCGACGACCGGCTCGGGCTCACGCAGCCGTCGAATGAAGCGGCGCACGCTGCCGTCGAGCGACTCGACGACGGACGACAGGTGCGCGAGCTTGCCGTCTTCCGCCGGCAGGCGGCGGAGCTGCTTTTCGAGCACGTCGAGTTCGATGCGCACGCCCACGATCAGCTGACCCAGTTCGTCATGAAGCTGACGTGCGACGTTCGCGCGGTCGACCGTCGTGTTCTCCAGCGTCTTGCTGAGCTCCTCGATCGTCCGGCCGCTTTGCACCACCTCCTCTTCCAAGTTCGCCGCGTAGCGCGCGAGCTCCGCCTGCTTTCGTTCGAGGCTTCGCGCGAGCAAGAAGCGATCGCGCACGGCCACAAAGCCCGCATGGCCCAGCACGACGCTCGCCAGCGTCGACGTGAAGATCACAATCGCCGGAACGTGCAGCATCGGGTGCAGCAAGTAGTCCGGATTCGGCCCAAAGTACGCCGCGCACCACACAACGGGCCCCACGATGGCCATGACGACGCGCTCGCGAAACGCGAGCGGCAGACCCACCGTAAGCGGCGGGACCAAATAGACCGCGTAGAAGAAGGGCCC
>JBCCRV010000261.1:0-9235 GCA_039201085.1 Myxococcota bacterium
CCGCATGCCCGAACAGCTCTGGTACACGGGCCGCGACCAAGGTCGCGTGGCGGGCATCAACATGACTGGCGGCCGCGAAAGCTACGCCCGCGGCACTTGGTACAACAGCGCAAAGCTCTTCGACATCGAATACACCACGGCGGGTCTCGTCAACATGAAGCAGCCCGACGAGCACGAGTGGTTCTACGAAGAGCGCGGCGACGTACGCAGCACCACCCGCATCGTGCTTTCGGGCGAGAAGGTGATCGGCTTCAACCTCCTCGGGCGCCGCTGGGATCATGAAGTGCTCATTCGCTTCATCGAAGAGGAGCGCGATCTTTCGTATGTGCTCGACCACCTGAATGAAGCGAACTTCGACACGGAGTTCGTGGCTCCTTTGGATCTGGCGCGAGCCCGCGCCGAAGCCGCCGCGTAGCGGCTCCACGCCCAAGCCCCGAGCGCCGAGCCCCGAGCCCGTTTTCACCCCGTCCCCCTGAACGATAGCCAACCATGGACCAACAAGGCCAAAACGGTTTGATGACCACCTTTCGCAGCAGCGTGCGCATGCGCGGCGCCGGCGCGTGGGTGATCTTCATCCTGCTCGCCGGCTTCTACTGCTTGCTCTACTTCCCCGGAACCGTAGAGAGCGTACCGGACGTCATCACGCCCATTGCCGAAGCAATCGGCCTGCGGAACAAGTGGTTCTTCTACGGCCTGCTCTACTCGGTGGCCGTCACCGTCGGCGCTGTCTTCTACCTGCGCAAGCACGGCAACTCCGCCTACAACCGCAAGCGCATGGCCGTGAACGTGACCATGCAGTGCCTGCTCGCATTCACCTTGCCGCTGGTCATGCCCTACTTCCTCACGGACGATCCCGGTGAGTACGGACGCTACGAAAGCTACGCCAACTACTTCTGGCCGCTGGCCTGGTACGACTTCCATCCCAGCACGCTCGAGTCTAAGGCGCCGGCCATCGCGGCCTGGAGCCTCGGCGGCGCCCTGGTGCTTTCGCCCGTCATGGCCGTGGTCTTCGGCAAGCGCTGGTACTGCAGCTGGGTCTGCGGCTGCGGCGCCCTCGCCAATACCTTCGGCGACCCTTGGCGTCACCTGACTTCGAAGTCGACCAAGTCTTGGCGCTTTGAAAAGGTCGCGGTGCACACCGTGCTGGTACTCGCCTTCGTCTCCACGATCCTCATCATCATCGACCACTACTACGGCAGCGACATGCCCACGCTCCGCAAATGGGTCGCCGGCGAAGGCTGGACCGTTAAGAAGACCTACGGCTTCGTCGTCGGTTCGATTCTTGCCGGCGTCGTCGGCACGGGCCTCTACCCGCTCCTCGGCCCGCGCGTCTGGTGCCGCAACTTCTGCCCCATGGCCGCCATGCTCGGCCTGCTCCAGAAGCTCGGGCGCTTCCACATTCGCGTGAAGAAGGACATGTGCATCAGCTGCGGCAACTGCACCACCTACTGCGAGATGGGCATCGACGTGCGCGCCTACGCCCAGAAAAACGAAAGCTTCACCCGCGCCTCCTGCGTCGGCTGCGGCATGTGCGCCCACGTTTGCCCCCGCGGCGTGCTCAAGCTGGAAAACGACCGGCTGGCCCACAAGCCCGAAAAAAAGAGCCTCCCCGTCGTCCGCTAGCCGACTCTGCTTCCGCAAGGCGGACCATCGGGTTCGGCGGATCGGACGCCCCCTCGATCAGTGAACCGTTGTAGACCGCAACATCCCTTCGGCCACGAATGGCCCAGTCGTCGTCCGGAACGAGCTCGCGGTGGGATGCCCTTGTCGAGGCTACCGGTGCAGTCGTAGACTCGGACATTCTTGTCGAGTCTGTGTTGCTCCAACCACCCCGGAGTCACCAGCATCGGCACCCCCGCGTCCTCGGGTGCGGTGTTCGCAGCCGCAACGCGCGCGCCGACGCGAGGTTTCAGTTTCGGCTTCGAGCGCCTCGAGGTGTCGGAAGGCGAGCGACGACTTGGCGCCGTCGAGCGTTCGAAGCTTGCCCATCCCGTCCAACGGCCGCTGGCACCACTCCGCAAGGGCGCGACCCGCGGGCGATGTCATGCACGAGGGACAGAAGGAGAGCGTCCACGCCCGCACGTTGTTGGCCGACTCGACATAGTGGGGCTGGCCTTCCGGTACGGCGAGGACATCGCCGCTTTGAACGGCGAAGCGCACGCCACACCAGACCACAGCTTCGCCACGCTCGAAGAACACGACGGTGGCGTGCGGATGCACCACCGCCCGCGACACCGAATCCACGCGCACCCCCTCCACCACCGCGACGTCTAAGGTGCGATGGCGCGGCAGGTGGGAGGAATGCAAGTACGAAGACACGTGGCGCGGGCTCGGTCAAATTAGGATGCTAGGCGAGCGTCAACGTAGCGTTGATTGTGACCGCAGCACGAGCCCCCTGAGCTGCCGCCTCGATCACCTGATGGTACCTGGAGGTCATATCCCCCGCAGCCCACACCATCGGCAGCGAGGTTGCACCAAACGGATCCACCCGCACGAATCCGTCATCGTCCATCTCAAGCTCAAGGCCTCGAACGAAATCGACCTGACGTTGTGGGGTCGCGACAAAGAGGCCTTCGCAAGGGACAACCTGATCGTTTGAAAGCAACACGTTGGCAAGCTCCACCCCCGCACCATCGAGGCTGCGAATCGTGGCCGTGTGCACGGGGATCTCCGCTCGCTCGAGCGCGCTGCGGGCTTCGTCCGAGAGTTCCTCGCCGTGCGTGAAGACGCTCACGTGCGGGCTCCAGCCTCGAAGCAAGGGCGCCATGTGCATAACGGCGAGCTCGCTCCCCACGACGCCGAGCTGTCGATCGCGCATCTCCCACCCATGGCAATAGGGGCACTGATGGATCGAATGGCCCCACCGCTCGGCGTAGCCTTCGACCTTCGGGTGTTCGTCGATCACGCCCGTTGCGAGCAGGAGCGCGCGGGTCCGTATCTCGGCGCCGTCGCCGAAGCTTACAACCCAAACGTCTCCCTCACGCACGATCGACGAAACCGTATCGCTTCGAAGTGAGACGGACGCGTAGGGCTCCATCTGCTGCCACGCGTGTTCGCGAAGGGACGCCGGCGGAAGTCCCTCGCGCGTGAGGAAGTTGTGAACCCCCTGCGAAACCGCGTGCCGCGCTTGTCCACGATCGACAACGACCACCGACTTGCGTGCGCGGCCCAAATAGAGGGCCGCCGTCAAACCGGCCGGGCCACCCCCTACGATAAGAACGTCCGTTGAAGACTGACTGACCATTTTCTCTCCTTCGATCGTGGGGTGATGCGCGGGCCGCTACGACGGCCAGCCCTCGTGAAGGAGGGACAAAGCTCGACCTACGTCGACAGCCAACGGTTCGACCAAGTGCGGCCCGTTTCACCGCGCCCGACGATTCTACGGCTGAGACATCCGCACAACAGTGGCCGGTCCGGGGTTTTTCCTGCCCGATCTTTCGGTGTGCAGGGAAACCCGATCTCGGCCCCTGGGCGCGTGGCGAGCGCTTTCGAAGACCGGCGAGACATGTCCTCGAGTCACGATCGGTGATTTAGACCCGTTCGGGGGGTGGAGCACGCCGTTCCGCTGCGAGATACTCTCCGCCATTTGGAGGGGATCATGAAAGCACGTATCTTGGTAGTTCTCGTCTCGCTCGTCGGGTGCGATTCGAGCGGTTCGACCGGTGACGTGGACATGGGCGTTCCCGACGGGGCGATCACGCCGGACGCCAGCTCGGACGGAGCCACACCGGATGGCGGCGTCGTCGGCGACGAAGAGCGGCCCGCCACCCTTTCGCCGCTCGCGTGCCAAGCAGACCTCGAAGTCTTACGCGAAGAGGGCAGCGAATTCCGCGACCATCCCCTCGAGTACAAGGGCGAGACCTACGGCATTCGATTGGATGGCTCCGACCGCGTGCTCCAGGCACTCGTGGCCGGCACGGTTCTCGTTCGCACCGATCAGACCGTGCCCGGTTTCGACGATCAGATGCTGTCCTTTCCCGTGGGCGAAACGGAAATTGCCGTCGCGCCCGACTGGGGTCCGGATAACTCGCCGGAGTTTCCCGTCGCCTTCAACGCGTTCATGAGCGGCACGGGCCGGGTGCTCTTCCGCATGGATCGGGATGGCAACCTGGCGAAGGTGATCGCCGTCGGCGATGCGCTCAGCCTGGGCGCCATCGGCGGCGAAGTCGCCGGCTTTGAACAAGTTCGCGTGTCGCCCGACGGCGCGGTGGTGTTCGCGGTCTTCTTCCGGGAGAGCCGCGACCGACACCTCATCCAGCAGCGCACGCCCTCTTCACCCTTTGAGCTGCTCGTGGCCACGGGCATGGCCCTGGACGACACCCATTCGGTCGCGTCGATCGAAGGGCACGACTACGCCGAAGGCATCCTCGTTCGCGTGGGGGTACGCGCCGACGCTGCACAGATCGGCTTCGCCTACCTTCGGCCCGCACCCGGGGGCGGCCAGCAGTGCGTGATGAGCGATACGATCGACTGCCGGGGCGGCATCGCCCTCGGGCCGAGTCCGCGAATCGACCTCGAGGACTTCACGTCCGACGGCATCGTCACGGCGGCCGTCGACCGCACGAACGGCTCGTCGCCGACCTTGCGATACCGCATCGGCAGCGTCGAGGGAACGATCGAGCGCGGCGTAGCGACGGCGGGCCTCGTCTTCAACAACTTCAAGCTTCCCCGCGCCTGCTCGCGAGACGGCACGCTTCGCTTCGTCGGTCAGCTCGATGCGGACACCACGCCGCACGACGAGCTGATGCAGCTCGACGCCGACGGCACGCTGATACAGCTCACCAACTTCGGCGCGTTCATCGGCGCCGAGGCCCTTGAGGGCGAGGTTCCCGATGAGATTCTCGGTCTGGCTCTCGGCTACGGATGCGACGCCGTGCTGCGCGCGACGGGCTCGCCGCGGGCCGGTTCGACGGCGCCCTACGAGGGCTACTGGATTGCGTACTTCAACGGCGACACAGTCGAAGCGATTGAAGAAACCCCCGGCCGTGAAGACAACGGAAACGGCCCGGTCACAAACATCTCCCGCGGCCGGAGCGGCATCGATCCCAACGCGGCCTGGAACACGCCCGCCAACATTGGACCGGCCGGCGAGTTCACGTTTCTCGCGCAGCGGCCCGAAGGAACACAAAGCGTCTACGCCCGCGCGACCGAGCCCCTCAACCGATGCCGCGCGCCGAACGTCGTCAACAGCGAAGGCGACGCGCCGGACATGGCTCCCGGCGACGGGCGCTGCGACACCGGCGCCATGGTGAGCGACGATCCGGAGTGCACCTTTCGCGCGATGATCGAAGAGACCAATGCGATCGCCGGCGCCGACGTCGGACGGGTCGAAGGCTCGCTCACCATTGCACTGACCTCGCCCTTACCGGCGATCACCTCCGCGCTCCTGATCGAAGGAAACGACGTACTGCTCGACGGCGGTAACCTAACCGACGGCAACGGCCTTCGCATCCAGGCGCGCAACGTGGAAGTGCGCCGGGTGCGGCTCGAGAACTTTCCCGCCGACGGAATCACCGCCGGCGCCTTCGTCACGCTGCAAAACACCTGGTCCCGCAACAACTGCGGGTGGGGCGCCGTACTCGAAGCCGGCGGCATCATCGAAGGCGAGCCGGATAACCCGGCCCAGTTTGAACGAAACGGCGGCGACGAATGCGAAAACGAAACCGCCGGCGGCATCTTTCAAGGGGGTGACGAACCCCTGCGCCTAACGCACGTTCGAGCAAATCAGAACGGCGGCCCTGGCGTCGCGTCAGAAGGCCCGATCAGCACGACGGGTCTGGAAGCGTCGGACAACGGCGGCGACGGCATTCTCGTCGATCTGGACGGCAACGGAACGCGCGCGCTCTTTTCCGCCTTCGGAACGGTTCGCGCGAGCAACAACCGTGGCCATGGCTTAGCCCTCTACGGCGGCGGCATTCGCACCGAGCTCGCCAACGTGATCGCCGATGCCAACTGCGGCTTCGGGCTGGCCGTCGAAGACGCGCCCGCCGACCTCTACAGCCAGTTCGGCCGCTCCGCCGAGATGGCGCACCGCTTCAGCAACAACGGCTCGGACCAAGCGGAGCCTGGTGGCCGCTTCTTTCAAATCAACGGCGGTCGCGCGGAGCCAGCCTCGCGGAGCTGCGGCGGCGGCGGCATCTCCATCGTGGGCCTCGAGGCCGACGGCCCCGACACGCGAAGCCGCATCGACTCGGCGGAAATCGACGACAACGACGGCCCCGGCATCGCGTCGACCGGTCCATGGCTTCTCGGCGACGTTCAGGTGCGACGCAACTTCGGCCCGGGGGTGCTCATCGCCGCGCCAGCCGACGAAGACGAAGCGGCGGGCACGATGGTTCAGTTTGACGCCGGCCGAAGCGAAAGCCTCATCGAAGACAACTTCAGCCACGGTCTTGAGCTTCGCTTCGGCGACCTGCGCGCCGCGGGCAACGTCGTCCTGAACCGCAACGTCGGCGCCGGCGCGCGCCTCGACGCCGGCAGCGCCAACCTGAACGTCGGCGCGAACGGCACGCGCACCGCCGTTACGGGCAGCGGACGCGCAGACCTGATGTGCCTTCACTGGGAACCGGCGGACGGACTCTGGCAGCGCGAAGACCGCGACTGCGGCGTCACCGGAGGCATCGTCGTCGCCGCCGGCAACATCGACGCGGCCGGCATCGTCGCGCGCGACAACGCCGGCCCCGGACTCAGCGCCTCCGACCCCGACGACGAAGGCCTGGGCATCATCACGCTCACCGGCGGCGAGGTTTGTGAAAACGACGAACCCGACGTCGCGCGAGTCATGAACTACACCGACGTCACCACAGCGTGCCGCTGAGGAGTGGCCACTGAAACACTGGGCGACATTCAGCGTTTTTCGTTCACTACGACGCGGGTTACCAACCCAGCGAATGGGAGTCACTATCGGTGGAACCGTCTACGAACCGAGTCAGCACATCCTCTGCGCACGATCATGCGCGGCGAAGATACCGGCTTATGCCGAGTGCGTCTCCGCCAAATCAACGTAGGTCTAACGCGCTTCCGGCGCGGAGCAGCCGCTGCCAAGACTTCTCAGCCTGACGGCTTGCCCGCCTCCAAGTTTCCACACTCGCTCTCCGGCGGATTGCCTCCACCTTCACGACCCGTTTGCCGAGGACGCCGCTCAGGCCAAGCGCACTCGAGTGCTGCTCCCTCACTCCGTGTGTTTCGCCGCCTTCCCTCCCACTGAAACGCCTCGTGCGTCTTCTGCATAAGCGGAACGCGTGCGCCAAAGCGCGACCGCACCTCCTCCTCGCCCCAAGCCTCCGCCCACGCCACGTCACCCGCAGCACCACGCGAAAGTGGTTGGAGATCACCACACACGCTCGCACGCTCACCGCAAATACGACCGAGAGCCGCAGCAAGCGCTCTTCAACCCACCCCCCGGCGATGCTCGTCGTAGCGCTTCCCCGCCGTGCGCCCTCCCCACACAAGAACGCCCGACAATCACACCGGATGGTGCAGTGACAGTAAGCCGTCTCTGTCAAGTCGACTTACGTGTAGCGCGCCCAAACCTCTCGCGGACGCAAAGCGTTAGGGCGAGGCTCTACAGGTAATCTCATTGGGGAGCTCAAACCGAACGACGCGCTCACCCCGGAGATGACCGAACAGTATCCCTGTATCCACTACCACTCGGCCGTCTTCCTCAAACGTATGTTCGTCGCTAATCCCTTCCTCGCGAGCCAGGCGCCTCAGGTCGTCCGCTGACAGCGAAACAGGCTCAACTTTCGCCAAAATACAAAGAGCTCGCTGTGCGTCGTCCATACCTTGTCGCAGATCTGAATATGCGAGATTTTTATCAATGTGGTTGTAGAGCCAACCAGCGTTGGTTAAGAGCAACGCCGCTCCGAGGAACGGGGCTAAAGCACGTTGTGTCAAAGCGAATCATCCCCATAGTCAATGGTATTTCCGGTAAGGTAGTAGAAAGTCGGCCATGCGACTATTCGGTCGAAGAGGCTCATACTCGCGTCGAGAGCTCCAACAACGAACTCAACGCAGGTGTTGTCTATCAAGCTGTAGTCACGCCGATCGCGATCCCGTTGGCGGTGCAGCGCATATCGGATGGCAGCATCTGGATCCGCGTCGCTAAAGAACTCACCTCTGACGGATGCGCCGCGTCCGTAACGACGAGATACCAACCGAAGGAGGCGACGCATACTTCGGTCGGTGGGTTCACCGTCGGAGTTGAATCGTAGCCGAAAAGGGATTGTTCGTTCTCGCACCCTGCCGCGAGGTCCCCCGTAGCGACCGTACTCAAAGTATCTGACTCTTCCGTTAGGTTGAACTGCCACGAACGCTGCGTGAATTGCGGCGATGCGACCGAGTTCGGTTTCCGTATCAGTTGGAAACCCCGGGAAAACGAGTGTGATTACTCCGCCACGCCGATCCTGCGATTCGTGTGCCGTCTCATCGCGACTACGCCTGCCACGACGAGGCTGTCGCCGCCTGTTTGCGCGGTTTTGGGCACTGGCATTGGTCTGTCGAATCCGTTGGGCGCCACCAGTCGGCGCACCCGCACCCGGACCGGGGTCGCGCATCGGTGGAAGGTCGCCGCCTCCACCGCCACTCGGCGTTGCAGGCGGTGTCGTCGGGGCCCCGCCGCCGATCGGGCCGTCGTCGGGGAAGAAGCCGGTTGGGTCGGTTCGGTTGGACGGATCGGCCGCGGCGTAGCCGTATAGGTTCATGTGTTCGGCGGTAGGAACGCGGACGGGGTCCGTCGTCATGAAGTTGGCTGTGGCTGGGTCGTAGTAACGGCCGCGCGCGTTCACGTATCCCGTAGCGTCGAAGGCGTGGGATGCGAAGCGCTGGTCTTCGGTCGAGCCCGACATGGTCATGCCGAAGGGCTCGAGGATCGGGCCCTGCGTGACGGTGCTGCCTTCCACGCTGGCGAGACTGGTACCCTGCCGGTCGTTCACGATCGCACGCGTGGTGTAGACGACTGGGTTGAACTTGTTGCCGGGCGTCGCCTCGATCTCCGCTACGCGTTCGCCTTCGGCGTAGACCGCGTAGAGCATGGACGTGGTTCCGCCGACGACATGGCGCTCCAGAAGGTCGCCGAGACGCACCTCAACGTCGCCGTTGCTTGAGGTGTGACCAACTTGCTGCTCGAAGCCGTCGTAGGCATACGTCAACGTTGGCTGAGTCGACCAGCCGCTGGGCCCGATGGTTCGAGGTAGATCGAAGTTCGTGTAGGTGGCGCTTCGCAATCCGCCCAGCC
>JBCCRV010000262.1:0-9233 GCA_039201085.1 Myxococcota bacterium
GCGTCGGCCAGGACTCCCCCATCGGCGACCCAGCCTGCGTCGACGTCGGACGTGCCGCTATCCGCCATCTCGCACACGTCCTCCCACGGCAGCTCGACGCAGTCTTCGCAGCGGTGGGCTTCGCCAGGGTTGCATACCCCATCGCCGCACCGTGGTGTTACGCAGTCCGCAGGACAGTTCTCCGACGTCTCCGTCCCCGTGCATCGTTCGTCACCACACACGGCAGTGGCACCGCACAATCCCGACGGTTCGCCTGTTGCGCAGAGCGCTTCGACCACGCCGGCGGCCGAATCTACGGCGCTGAGCTGCGGTGCTGCCGCGGGGACGCTGGGCACCCGCCCATCGTCGGCGAGGGTCACGCGTTCACGGCAGTCCGCTCCTTCACGACGCCGAAGGGACGGCGGTCCGGTCCGGACAACACCGAGGATCTCCCCCGATGCGTTTAGTACGCTTGCGCCCGAGGACCCCGGCGCCCCTTCACAGTTGTTCAGATGGCCGCGCGCGCTGAGTCCCTGCACCGAGCAGTTTGTCGAGACCTTCATCGGCAGCCCTTCGGCGAAACCGATCACGTGCAGCGGATCGCCGATCGCAGGGGCTTCATTGGCGAGCGGCACGAAGGCGCGCCCCTCAACCGGGCGATCGGTTCGTGCGACGACCAGGTCGCGCCGATCGACTTCTGCCACGATCTCCGCACAGGCGTACACATCCTGTATCGCAACGTCGGGCATGGGCGCGCCATCCAGGAAAACACCGAAGACGAACCGGGCATCGCGGCATGCGTCACCATCAGGAAGGCAGTGGGCGGCCGTGAGTAGAAGATCGTGGTCGATCAACGTGGCCGTGCAGCTCACCAAGGGCGTCTGCTCACCGAAAGCCTGGTCCTCACAAAGCTCGGACGTCTCCCGCAGGGAGGGCGAGTCGGGAAAGTGCACACCGTCGCAGAAGCGCCAGCGATGGAGCAGGCGGTTGCCGCGTGCGATCGCCGCAACGGACGCTTGACCGATCGTTCGCCATGGCGGGTCGGCTTCCAGGAGCTCCAACCGGTCGTCCTCGCCAAAGACCACGGCCTGCGACACGTGGCCCACTCCGGGCTCCGCCGCACAACCTACGAACGCGAGCACGCTCAGAACGGATTGGAAGTAAAGTGAGCAAGTTCGCCAACCTACGAGGCGCAAACACGATGCCTGCCATTTGCAACGTGCTCGCTCGTCACTCCGCGGCGACCTACAAGGGTGAGCCATGCACGCGAATCATATAGTTGGATGAAAAGCCGAAGTCGCCGACGAGGTCGGCCCAGCGGAACGGCTCGCTGGGAGCGTTGCTCCAGTAGTCGACGCCGGAGAGCGCAGCAGCCTCACTCACGCATGAGCCCATGCACACGGAAAAATCCCCGCGATCGTTGATGGCCATCTGAATGGATACGACGACGGACTCGCCCGCTTGCAGCGTGATCGGGCGCTCGAGCGGCAAGTCCACGCTGCGAAAGTCTGCGGTATCTCCGGCAGCCAACTGAAACGTCTGCATTTCCGGATGCGTTTCCGAGGGCGAACTCGGAAGCCCTTCGCCGTCGCGCACCACGAAGACCTGCGCCTCGTGCGGAAGGCGGCTGTCGCAATCGGAGGCCGTCGGCGAAATGTCATAGCCGATCCCCGTCACCTCGAAGGGATACTGGGTTGGCGTCAGAATCGACGCTGCGTAGTGACCCGCCTCGTCGGGAAGAAACGGCGAAATACGCCCGCGTTGGGCGCATTCCGACGCGCCCGGTACGTTCTGCAAGATCACGTCGCCAAAGCGCGGCACGGGGTCACTGGGGCCGTCATCCCGCGGACCCGTCCCGGTTTCACGGCCGGGCGCAACGCCAGCGTCCGAGCTTCCCCCAGCGTCCGAGAGGCCCGGCCTTGCCGGGCGCGGACTATCATCCGGCACACGCGCGTCCGTACCGGAGCCAACACGTCGGTCGGTATCGCCGCAGCCGACGAGCACGAGAAAGAGGGAGAGATATATGGGCGTTCGCATCGCGGACGCTTAGTCCGCGGCGGTACGAAACGCTGCTCTTTCTCCCTTACTCGTTCTTAACTCGGCTGAACTGGACCGCCGCGGTCCTCTGGATTGGGCGTCTTGAAGAGCCGGTAGAGCCAAGCGAGCCCCGGCAGGATGAGCAAGCTCGCGGCGATAAGCGTCACCGCCAGCGCATTCATCGTGGCGCTCGGGGCGGCCGCTTCGTGCCAGCCGATCGAGGCGCCGCCTTCTAGCTGCACCGCGGTCGGATAGACCGCACCCCAGTATCCGGCGAGCACGCTGACCACCACGGCACCCGCGAGCGCTCGAACGGTCCAAAGTCGCTCCGAATCGAGTAGGCGCCAGAGCACGAGCGTCGAGCCCAACGCGAGGATCGCGACGCCATAGAGCAACGGGGAACGAAGGGCGTCGACGAGCCAGGGTACGCCCTCCAGCCAGGCGGTCAGCGTGACCGCTCCGCTTAGGGGGACGAGCAGCACAGTCCATCGACGGGCGCGGGCGGCTGCGGGCGCCTTTCGTTCGGCGCGCTCTTCTCCTACGAGAAACACGGCCGCAATCCACGCGAAGAGCGCCGTCACGAAGAGCCCTGTCGCGAAGGGAAACCAACCGACCCACGGATGGATGTACGCGTCGTACACGGACGTCGGCTCCGCGGAAAACCGGCCGCGCGACATCGCTGCCACCATATGCCCAAACATCATGGGCACCATGACGCTCCCGCCGCGGAAGAAGGTCGTCCAGGGCCCGCGACCTTCGCCCTCACCAATATCGTAGTAGCGAAAGGTGAAGGCCGTTCCGCGAAGAATGATGCCGACCAGCATCAACAAGAGCGGGATATGCAGCACTGTCGTCATCTGCACGTGCACCTGCGGAAAACCCACAAACACGATCACGAGCGCCACGATGATCCAAATATGGTTCGCCTCCCACACGGGTGCGATGGCGCGCTCGCCGACGGCCCGAAGCTCGTCGCGGCGCTCAGGGCGTTCGGCAAGCTCGAGGATGCCCACGCCAAAGTCTGCGCCGCCGGTGATCACGTAGGCAATGAGCGCCAGCACCAAGAACGCGATGACGATGAGCTCACCCATCGCGTCCTGGCCTTGCCCACGCTTCGATCGCTTCCGAGGGCGGACCGACGGCGGACGCGTTTTGAAGCTGCTTTCGCCACATCCAAAGGGTGCTGAGCCCAATGAAAGCGTAGAGCGCCGTGAACGCAACGAGGTGCCAGACCTGACCGGGCACCGGCGTCAGCGCGTCTTGCGTCCGCATGATGCCGTAGATGATCCACGGCTGCCGGCCCACTTCCGTCACCACCCAACCGGCCTCAATCGCCACAAAGCCAAGGGGGATCGAAAGCACGAGCGAGCGCCGGAACCACGCGGCCTTGATCCAGTGCGGCTTCCAGCGGAGGGCGATCAGACCAAGCAGCCCAAGGAGCGCCAGCCAGCTGCCGATGCCCACCATGATCTGAAACGCAAAGTGAACGATCAGTACCGGCGGCCATTCGTCCCGCGGAAACTCTTCCAGGCCCTGCACCTCGGCGTTGGGGTCGTTGAAGGCGAGCACGCTGAGGGCCGAAGGAACTTCGATGCCCCAGCTCACACTCTGCGTTTCTTCATCGGGAATGCCGCCGATCAAGAGCGGCGCGTTGGCTTCCGTATGAAAGTGCGCCTCCATCGCCGCGAGCTTTGCGGGCTGACGCTCGGCGACGTCCTGCGCCGCCCAGTGGCCGTTCAACGGCTGGAGCAGCGCCGCGATGGCGCCCATCGCGAGCGCGATGCGAAGTCCATGGCCGTGAATACGGTCCATCGGGTGGCGATGCATCAAATACGCATGCACGCCCGCGACGGCAAAGCCCACGGCCTCAAAGGAAGCGAGCACCATATGCGTGCTTTGCGTCGCCCAAGCGGGGTTGAGCAGCGCCGCAACGGGATCGATGTCGTGGGCCACCGTGCCGTCCCACGTAAAGCCCGTGGGGCTGTTCATCCAGCCGTTCGCGGAGATGACGAGGATGCCGCTGGAGAGGCCCGCGATGCCGACCACCACCCCGACCCACCAGTGAACGCGCGGTGAGATACGCTTCCATCCGTACATGTAGATGCCGAGCGCAATCGCTTCGACAAAGAAGGCCGCGCCCTCGAGTGAAAAAGGCATGCCGAAAATCGGCCCGGCGTGCTCCATGAACGTCGGCCAAAGAATGCCGAGTTCGAAGGAAAGCGCGGTGCCGGATACGGCGCCGGTGGCGAAGAAGATCGCGACGCCGCGCATCCACATTCGTGTGAGCCGGTACGCGTCGGGATCGCCCGTCTTCAGCCAGCGCCTGTGCGCCGCCGCCATGAGAAAGGGCATGACCATGCCGATCGCGGCGAGAATGATGTGAAAGCCCAGCGAAGTGGCCATCGTGAGCCGCGCAGCGGTGAAGTCATCCATCATGCACCGTCCCTGAACGTGGCATGACGAGGCCAACGCGTTCGTTGGCTCAGCGCCCTACCCCATCGCCTCGAGCAAGCTTGCGTGCCGCGGCTCGCGGCTTTGCGCGAGCATAAAACGCACGAAGGCTCGAAACACATCGTCACGTCTGGGCACTAGGGTCACGTAGTAATCGAGCCGACGAAAATACGGCTCGTCGACGGTGTGACGAAGGGCCACGAGCTTGCCTCCTTCGATCGTATATTCGTCCACCCATCGGTCGGGCATATCGCCGCTGGAGAACACGAAGAAGCGCGCGTCGTGAAGGTGCGGAGCGAACGCTTCGAGCGCCCGGCGAACGTTTCGCATGTCGATGTAGCAAACGTCGCTGTACATCTCGAGTTCGAGAAAGAGAGTTCCTGGCGCCGTGCCCTCACACGCCAGGTGCGGCCCACGGCGTGGGGCACACACCAAACGCAAAGGCCAACCTCCGAAACGGCGTTCGAACTCATCGAAGATGGCACGGACGTCCCCGTCTCCGCTGCCGCGAACACGAAGCAAGACCGTGTAGTCGTCGACGACGGGTGCGACCTGCTCGAACCAAAGCCGGTAGCGGCCGAACCACTCGGTTCGGCGGTAGTCGGGCGGCTTCGGCGCAAAGTCGTCGAGCAGGGGAATCGCGACCGGCGTCATCGGCCGCAGTATAGAGCGAAGCGCAAAGTCGGTACGATCAAGGCAGCCGATCATGCACCCAAGCCAAAGCGTCGTTTGAACGAGCTTCAGCCTCCGTCAGCTGGCACCGCGGAATCGGAGAGCACGTTCGCATCCAAGGGCGAACCGCCGTCGCTCGAAACCATCCCCGCGTCGGACATCCCTCCGTCCACATCCGGAGGCAGGGTCGACCCCCCGCTTCGGCCAATGCACGAACCGAAGGTGAACGGAAGAAGAAAGACGAGTAGGAGCAGGTTCATGACTAAGGGCTAACCGGTGGACCGTCGCTAGGCTCGAGCCGAGTCCTGAAACATCCTTAAGCGACGAAACCACTCTGCGACGCGTAAGGCTGAATCGCTAGTCAGATGTGCAGTCTGCGCGCGGTGGACTGGATGTGGCTTCAAGCTGCGAAGCGGACAGGCGTTCGATCGCCTAACGGAACGCGTTCACAAAGTCGTCGTCCTGAATCGTGCACAGCACTTCTCCCGTGTTCTTGTACTGCTTCCACACCTCAACGACCGCCCGCGGGTTGTTGAAGAAGCAGCGGCCGCGCACCATGCCGTGCGCACCGGGCTGCGAATCGAGTTTCACAAACCAACAGTCTTCACGCTTGCTGAGAAGAAGCAGCACCCTCGCCATCGGCTCGACGGACGTCGCGGTGAGGCACAGCTTCTTATTGCAGTGTGCTTCTCCGCGACGCTTTGACGGCCCATCGAGCTGAAGGAAGCCGTTCACAAGGGAAAACTGCTCGAGGCTCATGACGCGTTGAGCGTTGCACGCGGAGGTCGTATCGAGCACTGCAAACCAAATAAAAAACCCGGGACCGTGAGGTCCCGGGCGGTTGGTCGGAGCGACTGGATTTGAACCAGCGACCCCCACACCCCCAGTATGGTGCGCTACCAAGCTGCGCTACGCTCCGTCCTGAAGTGACGCCGAAACCCGGCGCCGGGGGAGCGGAAAACTGGCATGGGTATGCGGCCTTCGCAAGGGGAAACTGACGCGGCGTTCGTTCGCCGACGAGCGTGGCCACGGCGCATGAATTCTCGGTGCGATCGGGCCTGAAACGGCCGCGGCCGAGCTGACCCGCGCCGCACCGGAGTCAAACACCCAACCGCGTCCGATGGAGCGGGCGGGCTAACGCGCGACGGCGCCGAGCGCTTTCGACGCGGCCTCCACGACCTTCTTGTGGGCCTTGTCGACCTTCTTGTCCGTGAGCGTCGTTTCCGCGTCCCGGTAGGAGATGTGAAAGGCCAGGCTCCGCTTATCGTCGGGCACGCCCTCGCCGGCGTAGACGTCGAAGAGCTCGACGCTTTCGACCAGCTCCGACGCGTCGCAAATCGTGCTGCTCACCGCCTCGACGGGCAGCTGCGCATCCACTAGCAGCGCCACGTCGCGACTGACCGAAGGAACCTTCGGCAGGATCGGTGCCTGCGGAACGCCGCGCTTTTCGCGCGCGCTATCCAACGCGTCGAAGGAAAGCGTGGCGAAGGCCGCGCGACGGCCGCCGAAGCCAAGGGCGTCCGCCACGTCCGGATGGAGCTCGCCGGCAAAGCCCAGGCTGAGGTCGCCGACGAATACCTCCGCACTGCGGCGCGGATGGAGGAACGCGGGCGGCGCGTCCGCCAGCGTGAAGCGCAAGGCGCCAAGCTCAGCGCCGGCCAGCGCACGCTCAAGCGCACCCTTGAGGTCATAGAAGTTCGCATCGCGACGACCGAGGCCTTCGCGCGGGCGGCCGGCGACGATCAGGCCGAAGGTCAGCCGCTCGCTGGGAAGGTCATCGCCCTGGAAGAAGGTACGGCCCAGCTCGAAGAGGTTCACTTCCGGCGCCTGCCGACGAAGGGCGTGCACCGCCGCGGCAGCGAGGCCGGGCAGCAGCGACGTACGCATCACCGAGCGCTCCTCGGAGAGCGGGTTGTCGAGCCGAACTTCAGCCGCTGGCGCACCGGCGCCCGCGAGATCCTGCTCCGACACGAACGAGTAGGTCACGGCTTCGTGGAGGCCAGCGAGGCACGCCGCTTCCCGCAAGCGGCGCTCGAAGCGCAGGCGTTCCGGCGTGCCCGTGCGGGAGGCACGCACCTTCGGAACGACTGCTTCGACGTGCTCGTAGCCCCAAATGCGCGCGACCTCTTCGATGAGATCGGCTTCGCGCCCCAGGTCCGGACGGTGGGTGGGGGCGCGGACAGCGTAGCTGCGCTCGGCGCCTTCGCCGGCGGTGCTCACTTCGCAGCCAAGGGCTGTGAGCACCCGCGCCGGCACGTCCGCGGGAACGCTCACACCGAGCAGGCCTTCCAGGGACCCATGGCGAAGCGTGATGGCCACTCGCTCAATCGCCTTCGGGTAGCGGTCCGCGGCGTCGCGCATCGCGATGCCGCCGCCCACCTCGGCAATGAGGGCCGCCGCGCGGGCGAGCACCTGGGGAACGGCGTTTGGATCGACACCGCGCTCGAAGCGATGGCTCGCATCCGTATGAAGACCAAGACGACGCGAAGTGCGGCGCACGCCGCGCGGTTCGAAGTACGCGCACTCGATGGCCACGGCCGTCGTGCTGGTTTCCAGTTCGCTGTTTGCTGCGCCCATCACACCGGCGATGGCCACGGGGCCCTCGGCGTCGCAGATGAGCAGATCGTCGGCGACGAGCGTGCGCTCGACTTCGTCGAGCGTCGTAATCGTCTCGCCTTCGCTGGCGCGACGGATCACGAGGGCATCGCCGCGGAGCTTTGCGCGGTCAAAGCCATGAATCGGATGGCCCCACTCGAGCATGATCCAGTTCGTCGCATCGACGAGGTTCGAGATCGAACGAAGCCCGAGGCAATGCAGCCGGTAGCGCAGCCAGAAGGGCGAGGGACCGACGGTCACGCCGTCGACGATGGCCGCGCCGTAGCGCGGGCAGCGCGACCCGTCCTGCACGTCGACTCGCAAGGACGCGAGGCTGGAATCGAGTGCAACCTCGCGGCCGCCTTCGAAGGGGAGCTGGAGGTTCGCGTCGCTCAGACCAGTGGCACCTTCGGCGTAGGCCGGCGGACGCGCGGGCACACTTCCCCCGCCGCTCGCGGCGACGCCCTTTTCCGCCGCTGCCTCTGAGAAGAGAGCGCGTAAGTCGCGCGCAATGCCGACATGGCCCAAGCAATCGGGACGGTTGGGCGTAAGGCCAATCTCGAAGACGACGTCGTCCACGGGCAGCGCTTCACCGAGCGGTGTGCCGTTGTCTGGCCGGTGGCCGTCGGCGAACACATAGATGCCGTCTTCGCCCTCGCCTTCGGCGCAGAGCTTCAGCTCGCGCTCGCTGCAGAGCATGCCCGCACTCGGCACGCCGCCGATGGGGCGCTCCGCGATGACGAAGGGCTCGCCGCCCTCTTGCGCCGGCGGAAGCACGGCGCCGAGCTTGGCGAGCAGCACCCTTCCGCCCGGCTCGGGCACATTGGGCGCGCCGCACACGACTTCCTGCTCGCCCTCCCCGTGGTTGACGGTGACGAGCCGAAGCTTGTCCTTGCTTGGATGGGGCCGAATGCTCAGCACCTCGGCCACAACGACGCCGCTCGGCGCTTCGAAGCGCTCGAGGCCGTCCACTTCGAGGCCGGCGGCCGTCAGCTTCTCCGCGTACTCCTCCGGCGAGGCATCGATGCCGCTGAGTTCCTTCAGCCAGCGATAGCTTGCAAGCATGTCCGTGTTCCTTCCGCGTTAATAGCGGGGTGTTCCGTGGGTCCGTGTTTCGTTTGGGCGGCGGAGTTAGAACGCGCCGAGGAAGCGCACGTCGTTGTCGTAGAGCGCTTTGATATTCGGAATGCCGTAGCGAACCATCGCCAGGCGGTCGAGGCCCATGCCGAAGGCGAAGCCCGTGACGGCGTCCGGGTCGTAGCCCACGGCTTCGAAGACGACGGGATGAATCATCCCGCAGCCGAGGACCTCCATCCACGGGCCAGGCGTGCCGTCGTTCTTCCGGCGCACGTCGACCTCGGCGCCCGGCTCCACGAAGGGAAAGTAGCTTGGCCGAAAGCGCACCTCGATGTCGTCGCCTAGAAGGCGCTCGAGGAAAACCGTCAGCACGCCCTTGAGGCCCGCGAAGGTCACGCCCTCGTCTACAAGAAAGCCTTCGA
>JBCCRV010000263.1:0-9221 GCA_039201085.1 Myxococcota bacterium
CACGACCTGCGGCTGCGACTGCGAGCCCGAAGGCGACTCGAGCGGCCTGCAGGGGTCCGCAGCCTTAGGTCCGGTAGTGCATCGCTCCAGTGCCCTTCGTGGGCTTACGCCAGGACAACCTGCCCACCGATCGGCAGGACCACCACGCGGTCCTCGAGATCCGGCGCCGCGTCCAGTGCTTCACGAAAGTAGCGCAGCGCTTCGCCGGGCCGATCCGCGCCGTGTGCGAAGGTCTCGTAGTGAATCGGGATCATCGCGTCGGCGTTTAGAATGCGCAGCGCGTCGATCGCTTGCCGGCCGTCGATGTGGTGGCTGTCCATGAAGGCGCGCGGAAAGACCGGTCCAATCGGCAGTAGCGCCAGATCGATCGATGGGAAGGTCGCCGCCACATGGGCGAAGTGTTCTTCCTGCCAAGCCGTGTCGCCGCCGAAGTACACCGTGTGCTCCTCGCTTTGCACCACCCAGCCGCCGTAGCTCTCGCCCATCCACGCGTCGTCGAAGCCGTAGCGATGACCTTCGTGGCGTACGGGCACGCTGGTGAGGCGCAGTCCGCGATGGTGCCGCCGCACCCATTTCGGAACCTCCTCCATCGGAAAATCAAAGGACGGCAGATAGCGCCGCCCGTGCACCGGCAGAAAGAGTCGATCGATTCGCGTCTCGAGCGACGAGAGCGTGCCGAGCGACAGATGATCGAAGTGCATGTGCGAGATCACGCACGCGTCGAGCGCTGGCACCGCTTCCAGGCTCAGCCCCGGATCGACGAGGCGCGACGAGAACTGACCGACGGCGTTCGTGAACACCGGATCGGTGATCACGTAGCGCTCGCCGAGCTGCAAGAGCACCGTCGCATGGCCCACCCAAAGAGCCGCGAGCTGAGCGCCCGGAACGCGCGGCTCTGGAAGCTGCACGGGCGGGGGCGCCGCGCCACGCATGAGCGCGTCGACGTTTTGAATCGAGATGCTGCGCAAGGGCTCGCATCCAGCAAGCGCTGCTGCGCCCATCAGCCACCGGCGCCGGGACATTGTGACCATCAGAAGAACCTCAGGTTGAAGCTGGCGACAAAAGGCCGACGCGCACCAAGCGCGTAGGAGAAGCGCACCCCCATCATGCCGAAGAGCACGTAAAGCCCGCCTTCAAAGGCGATCGCATCCTCACCGCCCACCCGCTGGTAGGCGACGGCCGCGGACATGCTCAAGTACTCGCCGTATTCGACGAGCGGTACATAGCCCCGAAGCCCCGTGCGAACGCCGGCCCGCTCTTGTTCGCCGAACCAAAGGCTCGGCGTGATGAAGTACTCGAGGCTTCCGCCGTGACGAAGCCGTGGCTCCGCAATGAACGCCCGCCAGGGCGAATCCTCCGGCTGCGCCGCAATGGAAAGCAGCACCGGCGTAAAGGACCACTGCAGCCCAAAGGACGCGCGATGCTCCCCTTCGCGTCGCTCACCAATCGCCAGCGTGAAGATCGGCAGGGCCTGAAAAGCGAGCCAAAGGGTTGTGGGCCGAACGTCCGGTCGCGGCCGCGGCTCCAAAGCCGAAAATGCCTCCCGAATCGGGTGCGCCCGCGCCCCCCGTGGCACCCCCCGCAGATCCACCCCCCCCACCTCACCCCGAAACAAGCCAGTGTCCGTCCGCGTGCCCATCTCCGTCCGCGTGCCCATCTCCGTCCGCGTGCCCGTCTCCGGTTCCTGCTCCAGACCCCGCTCCGCCACCGGACTCCTAGCCGTCACCGGCTCTTGCACCGGAGCCCGCTCCGCCATGTCCGGACCCTCCGCTCGTTCCTGCGCCAGAGCCGGTGTTCCCACCCCAACCCACGCCATCCAGAAACAAAGAACCTCGCGCTTCATCCTCCAGAGCTCTAGAAAAAAAGTTGCATTACGCAACTATTTTTCCCGCAGCGTTCGACGAGGCGCCCCGCCCTTCGTAGGGTGCATCCCGTGGATCCCATCCTACGGGTCGAAGATTCCGAAGACGGCCTCCGCCTGGACGTCTTCCTGCGCCGCCGTGATCCCCGACTGACCCGTGCCCGAAGCAAGATGCTGATCGCCGAGGGCCACGTGCGCGTCGATGGCCGGCGCGCCAAAAAAGGCGCGCGCCTCGTCGCGGGCCAGTCCGTCGAAGTTCAAGAAGTCGAGCTCGACGTCGTCGCCGTCGCGAACGCCCATCTCCCCCTTTTCGTCTGCTACGAAGACACCGACTGCGTGGTCGTCGATAAGCCCGCCGGACAAGCCATGCATCCGCTTCAAGCTGGCGACGACCAAACGCTCTGCAGTGCGCTCCTTGCCCACTACCCCGAAATGGCCGGCGTCGGCTACGGCGCCCGCGAACCGGGCATCCTTCATCGGCTCGATACAAACACCTCGGGCCTCGTGATCGCCGCGCGCACGGACGCCGCCTTCACGCGGTTGCGAGACGCCCTCCGCGGCGGCGAAATCGACAAGCGCTACAAGGCGCGCGTCGTCGGTCGGGTCCGCGCGCCCCAAGTTCTCGACGCGCCGCTTCGTGCGACGGGCAAACGCATGAGCGCGGACTTCGACGCCCGGGACCAAGGCGACCTTCACGCGCTCACCGAAGTGCTCGCTAGCACGCCCGCGCCGGGCGGCAGCCTCGTTGAAGTGCGTGCCCGAAGCGCGCGCCGCCACCAGGTCCGAGCGCACCTTGCCGCCTACGGCCATCCGCTCATTGGCGACGTGCTCTATGCCGGCCCGCCCAGCGCGCCGCGCCATCTACTGCACGCGTGCGCCATCACCTTCGAATCCAGCGGCGCGCGTCGCACCGTTTCCGCCGACCCGCCGGCGGATTTCGACGCATGAGCTGTGCGCTTTGGCGCGCCGGACATCGCTCGAATCGTTCATGATCCGCGCACCCGCGTGCCTTCGACGCTCCGTCGCGAACCCGTGATGTGCGAAACCGCGATCGGGGCTATGCTCGGGCCGTGAAGCTTGCATCGATTGCCGTCGTGTGCGCCCTCTTCGCCGTGGGACCGATCGTCGCCCAAGCCCAAACCGAAGGTGCGCCCGCCGAAGCGGCGCCCGACAGCGAAGAAGCCCGTGGGCTCTTTCTCGCAGGACGCGCGGCCTACGACGAAGGCCGCTTTGAAGATGCTCTTGAGCGCTTCGAGGAGTCCTACCGCATCAGCGGTCGCGCGGAGCTGCTCTTCAACGTAGGTCTCGCCGCCGAGCGCGCCCGCCGCGACGAGCGCGCCCTTGAAGCGTACGAAGGCTACCTTGAGGCGGTCCCCGACTCGCCGAACCGCGCCAACGTCGAAGGACGCATTCGCTCGATTCGTTTGTCCCTTGCGGAGCAGCGTGCGCTGCAGGAGCAGGTGCAGGCGAGCGAGCAAGCCGCATCCGAATCCGCCGAGCCTGCCGAAGACTCCGGCGGCGTCGCGACCAAGTGGTGGTTCTGGACCATCGTTGGCGTCGTGGCGGTTGGCGGCGCCGTCACCGCCGGTGTGCTTGCGACCCGGGACCGGCAACAAGGCCCCGATCCTGGACCGACCGGCGTCGTGCTGGTGGGGCTTCGACCGTGAAGCGCGCCCTCCTGCTTCTTCTCCTCGCGTGCAGCGAAGATCCGCGCACGCAGATCGACCTCTTTATCGACGCCGACCCGGACGTGGAGGCGGACGTGCAGTCCCTCCAGCTTTGCGTCGAGGGCGCCGCGGCGCCGGCCGGTTTCGACACGGCAACGCCCGACTGCGTCGAGTTCTCCCCTTCGCCCACGGGCGACCAGTTGCCCCTGCCCGCCTTCGGCTTTCGCATCGCCGTCGTGCCCGAAGGCAACGACGCCACCCGCGTTTTTCGCGCCACGGCCACCGCGAGCGTTTCGAGCGGTGCGCCGGTGAAAGCGAGCGTGCAGAGCGGCTGGATCGCAGGCGAGACGCTGGAGCTACGCTTGCTGCTCCGACGCGAAGACGGTTGTGAAGCCGTGACCTGCGTAGACAACCGGGTGTGCCTCGGTAGCGAATGCGTGGAGCCGCCCATCGTCGACCCCTGCAGCCTCCTGCGACGCGATGGCACCCGCGCCTGTGACAACTTCGACGCTGACGTCGACCTTTCCGTCGATGCGGGTGTGGATGCTTCTGACATGGCCGATGCGGCAGATACTGGAGACGCGGACGCGGAAGTGCCCGATGCGGACGCCGGCGACGGGGATATTATCGTCGACGAACCGAACCGAGCTTTTGTCTCCTCCTCCCCGTTACCCGTTCCGCTTGGCATGCTGGGGGGCGACGACGCCGATCCCCACGCGCTGGCGGACGCGCACTGCCAATCGCTCGCGGAGGCGGCCGAGTTGAACGGGATCTTTGTCGCGCTCCTGTCGACTTCCAGGCTCTCAGCGGTTGAAAAGCTTCAAAGGGCGAGCGGGGAGGGCTGGGTGAACATGAACGGGGAAACCGTCGCTGTGAGCCTCGACGCGCTCACCGCCGGCAACCTGCTTCACCCAGTGCGCTACAACGAGCTCGGCGACCAGGTTACGCGGCGTGTGGCAACGGGGAGCCAGTCCGACCTGAGCGCCAGCGTAGGCCGTTCGCTCAACTGCGATGACTGGACGGACCCGCTTGGTGGCCTACTCCCGGCTGGCGATCCGCGAAGCACGCGCGGGCTTTGGCTGAACGACCGCATCACAAGACGCCTGCGCAGCGACTGCACGCCGACGAATCGAGAAGTGTGCACGACCCCGGAAGAGCGCCCCGAAACCGATTTTGTGTGTGGCGACGACTATGAAGCGTGCTCCGTGGCTTGCAGCCGTCAGCTCCGCGTCTATTGCTTTCAGACCGACGGCACGGGCAGCGCGGCTCCGCCGACGCCGCCGGCCGAACCCCGCTACGCGTTCGTCACCCAGGATGCGATACGGAGCGGAGGAGGCGTCGAGGTGCTGGACGAGCTCTGCAACAACGAAGGCGAAGAGCTCGCGCCGGAAGCGGAGTTTGTAGCCCTGGTCACCACCGCAACGTCCTCAGCCCTCGCGCGCTTGCGCGGGACTGGCCCCTGGATTCGCCCCGACGGTGCCGTCGTTGCCGACCGCGAGCAGCTTAGCGACGGCCGCTTGCTCACGCCGGTGAATCAAACGGCCACCGGTGACTACACGAACGTTCGAACGTGGTCCGGCGACGTGGGCGTCCGCGGGGAAAATGCGGGATTCACCTGTGGAGACTGGGAAGCAGCGCCGGGTGGTGAGGCCGGTGTCGCCCATACCGGCGTATCCGCGTCCACTCATCTCTTTGATGGCATCGGCGGCGAGTTCCTCGCGAACTGCCTGGCTGACGATGCGGAGTACCGCGTGCTTTGCTTCGACAACCGGCCAGCGCCCTCCGACCCCTAGGGAGTGCCCCTTTCGCAGCAGACAACCCGCCAGCGCAACCCGTCGTCCCTATCCACCAGGCGGTGCCTCGCCGTCTGAGTCCAACCACGCGATGGTGTCTTGCTGCGCTGGGCTGAGCGTTAACGTTTCGCCTAGCGCTTTCGTCATGCGTGTTCCGACCATGACCGCGTCTTCGAACGAACACCCGGAGAAGCGTGCCCCGCGAAGGTCCGCGTTCGTGAGCTCCGCACGGGCAAAGCTCACGTCGCGGAAGTTGGACGCACGCAAGTCCGCGCCCGCGAGCACGGCGTCGGAGAAGTCGACGTCGTGAAAGTCGTTCCAGCAGAGAAACGACTCACTCAGGTCCGACCCGCAGAACGCGGTTTCCAAGATATCGCTTCGGCTGACGAAGGTGCGCGGCAAGGTCAGCCAAACGAGCTGCAGCGATTCCACCCGCGTGCGAAAGAAGCTCAGGCCTTTGGCTTCCGGATCGGTGGGCTGCGGCATGCGTTCCGGCGGCGCTTGGTCCTCCCGCACGTCCACATGCATCCGCGTTCTTAGCCGAGCGATCGAATCGGTGTACGTAAGCCGTTCGCCGATCGGCTGCTGTATCGTCGCTGCCGATGCCGTATCGCCAGCGCCATCAGGAGGCTTGAGGTCATAGTCTGCCGGCGACTGGATGGCCAACGTAGCAAAACGCCGCCCGGCCATGAGCAGGTTCATCGCGCCTGGCCCGACCGAGTAGCGCTTTACCTTCTTGAAGCCCTTCTTTCGCAGCGCGCTACGGAAGGCCTTGATGAGCGCTTTTCCAGCTTTGCTATCGCGATACGCCGTGAACATGTTGCCCGGCAGCATCGCGCCGGTGGCGGGCCACACGCCTCCCATTTGAAGCAAGACGCTGTCGACATAGCGAGTCTGCCGCACGTCCCAGAGTCTTCCCCCGTTCTTCAAGGTGCGCTCGCGCGGCTGAACTTCCCTATCGGCCGCGAGCACGATGAATCCCCGGCTTATCGTCGCCGTCTCGTGGGTCGCCGTTCCAACGTCCGGAAGGTCCTTCGCTTCGCGGTAAATCGCCGGCTCCGGCGTGGTGAACGTTCCGGCCTCTACGAACTTGATGGACGCCAGCGTTTCGAAGTGCGCCAAGGCGGCTCGCATGTCCGCCTCCGTCGCGAAGAAGTTGACGCTCATGCGTTGAACATCTCACGCGTTTGGCAAAGGCGTCGAGTCGAACGAGCGTCCGTTCGCTTCCCAGCATCGCAGCTTGCGCTGCACGTAAGAGTCCCACCGCGCGCGCGTATGGATGCGCCCCCTTCCCGTCGAGGGGGAACTCGAGCCGGGCCGTTCCCGGGTGACCGCGCGGGGCGCGCTCTTAACGTTCTGGCTCGAAAGGAACGGCCACCAAGCCGAGCCACAAGCCCTCGATGATTTCCACCGCCCTGCTCGTATACGCCCTCCCGATCGTGCTTTCGCTCATTCTCGGTCTTGGTGCGCTCTCGGGTTTGGGTGGCGACGGTGACTTTGAGGCGGACTTCGACATGGACGTCGATCTCGACCTCGACCCGGACCTCGATGCGGACGCGGACCTCGATGCGGACGCGGACGCCGACGGTACGGGTTCGGCGGCGGACGTCGTGCACGCCCGGGCCCGGCGCAAGCCCTCGGCCCCGCTCGGCGTGCTGCTCTCCGCCGGCCTGTTGAGCTTTGGTGTAGCCGGCTTCGTCGCGCACCCCTTCTTGGGCGAGCCCCTCACCGTGGTCGTCGCCCTTGCTACCTGCGTGGCGTTCACCCGCTTTTCGAAGTGGGGCCTCGCGCGCTACCTGCCCACGACCGAGACCTACGCGGCGTCGCCGGCGGACCTCCTTGGCCAAACCGGACGGGCCCGCGTCGCCTTCGGCGAAGACCGCTGCATTGCGCAGGTGCGTGACGCCCGCGGCGACCTGCACGAAGTGCGCTGCCGCGTCGTCGGCAGCCCCCTTCAGGTTGGCGACGCCCTCGTCATCGTCGATCACGACGACGCGAGCGGCGTGTACGACGCCGCACCGATTCCCGCGGAGCTTTCCGCGTAGTCGTCGGCAAGAGCGTCCGCGCCCTCGGCCCGCTCGCGCCATCAGCCTCTGGCCCCGACCTTCGTCGGGGCCCACCACACCCAACCCCCGAAAGGAAAACCAACCACTATGATTCTCGCCCTCGTATTTCTTTTTGGCGTCCTGTGCCTCGCAGGCCCGATCGCTGCGCCCATCGTTGGCGTTTCGCTCGGACCGGTGGCCCCCGCCGTGCTTCTGATCGTGGGCGGTTTGAGCGTCCTCATCAGCGGCGTCATCGGCGCGTACTCGCGCCTCTACCACAAGACCAAGGCGTCCGAGTCCTTCGTGCGCACCGGCGTTGGCGGCGTGCGCGTCGTCAAGGACGGCGGCGCGATGATCGTGCCCTTCATTCATGAGCTCGTGCGCGTCAGCCTTCGCACCCTGAAGCTGCGCGTGACCCGTGAAAACGAAGACGCACTGATCACGCTGGACAAGCTTCGCGCGGATATTCACGCGGAGTTCTACGTTCGCGTGCAGCCCGATCGGGACAGCATCCTGCAGGCCAGCCGCTCCCTCGGCGAGCGCATGGGCGATGAAAACGCCGTACGCACCCTCGTCGAAGACAAGCTGGTGTCGGCCCTGCGTACGGCCGCCGCGATGAAGAGCCTCGAGCAGCTCAACAGTGAGCGCGACGAGTTTCTCGCCGAGGTCATGAAGCTGGTGGAAAGCGACCTGCTTTCGAACGGCCTCATTCTCGAGACGGTCACGATTTCTCGGCTCGACCAAACGGACGAGCGCTTCCTCAAGGACGAGAATATCTTCGACGCCCAGGGTCGCCGCAAGATCGCGGAGATCACCCAAGCCAACCTCACGGAGCGCAACCGCTTGGTGCGCGCCGGTCAGCAGGCCCGTAAGGCCCAAGACGTGGAGACCAATCAGCGCGTGCTCGACCTCGACCGCGCCGAGAAGGAAGCCGCGGCGCGTCAGGCGTCGGAGATCGCCAAGATCGAAGCCGAGACGAACCGCGACGCCCACGAGAAGGCCATCGAAGCCAGCCGTAAGGTGGAGCTTGCCAACATCGAAAAGCAGGAAGCCTTGCTCGTTGCCGCCCGCAACCAGCAGCGCGCCGTCGAACTGGCGGAGCGTATGAAGGCCGAAGCCATCGCCGAAGCGGAAGCCCGTAAGGCCGCCGCCGAACAGGCCCTCGCGGTCGCGGAAGCGGAGCGCGAGCAGGCCCGCCAACGCGTCGAAACGGTGCGCGTCACCGAAGAAGCCGAACGCCTGAAGAGGAAGCAAGTCCTCGAGGCGCAGGCCCAAGCGGAGACGAGCTACGTGGCCCGTCAGCGCCACGCCGATGCGGACGCCTATGCGCGTCAGCGTCAGGCCGAAGCGCAGAAGGCCGCCGCCGATGCGGAAGCTGAAGCCATTCGTAAGAAGGCCGAAGCGGAAGCGGAAGCGGAGCGGCAGCGCGCCGACGGCGCCCGCGCCGGTGCCATGGTTCCCGTCGACGTTCGTCGGGCACAGGTGGCCATCGACCGCGAGCACATTGAAACCGTCATCAAGCCTGAGCTTGAAGCCCGTGAAAAGCACGGTGCGGTAGCCCAGGAGTTTGAACTCGAGAAGCTGCGAGTGGCGGCCCAGAAGGACGTGCAGGTCGCGTTCGCCCAGGCCACCGCGAAGCTCTTTTCGAAGATGGAGGCGACCCTCTACGGAACGCCTCAGGACGTGTCGGCGATCATGGACAGCGTCGTCCGTGGTCAAACGGTGGCGAAGACCGTCGAGGGTTTCCTCGACGCCTCCGGCCCCACCACCAAGGCCGCCCTTGGCGCCATTGCCAAGGGCCTCGCGAAGGGCGCTGAGAAGGGCGCCGCGCACGCCAGCGCGGCCATCGACTCAG
>JBCCRV010000264.1:0-9195 GCA_039201085.1 Myxococcota bacterium
CGGAGGTCGACGCCCTTTGGGACGAGGTGCGGTTGCACGCGAGTGAGCTCGGCACGGCGATCGAGGAGTACCGGATGCGCGAAGCGGTGCAGTCGCTCATGGCGATCGGCCGAGCGGGCAACAAGTTCTTTAACGACGCCGAGCCCTGGCGAACGCGCCGTGAAGATGAAGCCCACTGCGCGGGCACGCTGCACACGTGCCTCCAGCTCTGCGCGAGCTTGAGCGTATTCGCTGCGCCGTTTTTGCCCTTCACCGCCGAACGCCTACAGAAGATGCTGCGCCTCGAGGGCGTGCAGGGCTCGGGCCCCGATGCACCCGCCGATACGATTGGATGGAACGACGCCAAGCAGCCGCTGCTCAAAGCCGGCCACGCGCTGGGCGAAGCGGAAATCTTGGTCAGCAAGGTTCCCGACGAAGCGGTCAAAGCGCAGCGCGACAAGCTCGAAGCCGCCGCCGAGGCTGCGGCCGCTGAAGAAGCTGAGTACGCAAAGGCCAAGGAGCCGATCGTCTTCGACGATTTCGTCAAGCTCGACCTGCGCGTTGGCAAGGTTATCCATGCCGAGCGCGTGAAGAAGTCGAAGAAGCTCATCAAGTGCATCGTCGACATCGGCTTTGAAGAGCGGCAAATCCTCGCCGGCGTCGCCGATCAAATGAGCGCCGAGGACCTGGAAGGCGCCCAGGTGATCGTGGTCGCGAACCTGCCGCCACGAAAGATGGCGGGCCTCGAAAGCCAAGGCATGCTGCTCATGGCGGAAAACCGCGAGGGCAAGCTCGTGCGCGTTCAAGCCGACAGCGAACCCGGTTCGACGGTGAGCTAAACCACTTTGCGAATTCGTCGATTGCATCCGGTTTGTTGGACGCGACGAGATCAAGGCGAGCACGCAGGACGGCAAGCGCCATTCAAGGACGACCAACGCTGAGCTCGGTGCGAGCCAGCAAGCCGGATGCGATCAACGAAATCGCAAAGCGATCTAGCGTGCAGCGTTAAGTCTTCGCAGGGCTTCTGCGGCGCGGCCGAAGTCCCGGCGTCGCTCGGGTGCGGCTTCGATGATTGCGTCACACAGCTGCTCGGTCTCGGCGTAGTAGTGGAGTGTGGTGCCGCTCTCGGTGCCGCCCTTCCGATACGTCTTGCAGAAAGTCATGGGCCGGCCGGAAAGCTCTGAAACAACGGCCTGTCGTACCGGTTCTTCCCCGGCGACGGCGAGCAAATAGATCAGTACGCTGCCGATGACCATCGCGGACAGCGTGAAGAGATGACCCCGATTGGGCGAAGAGGCGAACGAGGTTCGAATCAGCGCCACGTTGGCGAGCAGCAGGATTGAACCAAACCCGACAAGCGGCGTCATCACTTGGTGCACGGAAATCACCGAATCGGTCCGCGGATCGCCTTCTTCTAGGAACCACCATGCGCGAAGCACGTAGGTCACGATTAACGCCACGACGCCGAGCGCGTTGAAGATCATCGTCGAGCGCAGCGTGGGCTTTCGAAAGTCCATGCGCGGCCTCAGACGAGGGTCTTGCGAATGGGGTGCGGTGCTTCGTAGATCACATCGGTGCGCATCGCGTACTTGCGGCCAGCGCGAACTTCGTTGCCCTCATGACGGATCTTGTGCTGGAAGAGCGCGACCAACCCGGGCTTTGGATGCACGGTCGCTTCCACGTGTTCGACAAAGCGCGTTTCGCCGCCGTCGAAGTTGTCGTTGAAGTATGCGAGCACCGTTAGGAGCGTGATGTGACGCTCGTCCGGTTGGTACCAGTGGTCCGTGTGCGCGTCGAAGCGCTGCCCCGGTTGGTAGCGGTAGAAGCGTAGACGCTCGTTGAGGCCGTGAAGGCGCAGCTCGCCGATCGAGCTGGGAAGATGGTCATGAAGACGCTCGGCGAGGTCTTGGGCGAGCTCGGGATCGTCGCGAACGACGCGGTCCTGGTTTCGGTAGATCGGGTTGTTGGTCGCGATTCGCGGAGACCAGCCTTCGATGCGGCGCACGAACTCCGCGCACTCGTCCGGCGAATAGATGGCCTCGGCGGTCCAGAGGAGCGGCGTGTCGTCGAAGCGCATGGGAACCGCCGTGGTCTGCACGCTGGGAAGGGTAGCAGCGTACTCGGCTGGATGCGGCGAGCAGGGCGCGGGCGCTGACCGCGAGAAGCTGGGTCTTGGTAGTACGCTACGCAGGGAGCGGGAAGCTGGGCGCAGGAAGCGGGGCGCTGAGCGTGGGGAGCGGGGAGCTAGGAGCAGGCTGCAGGGAGCGGGGAGCGGGCCGCAGGTCGGAGCAGGCTGCAGGTAGCTCGGAGCAGGATGCAGGGCGGTGAAAGCGGTGACGTCCGGGACCTCGGTTCAAACCGGACGTCTTAGACCGGGGACATGGGTGACTTTTTGGACCGGCGACATGGGTGACACTCGGGGCGATCATTCGATTCGACACTCCGTGCCTTTTGTTTTATATCGATCGATATGTTTGGATTCGATCGTTCCAAAGCCATTGTTTTTATTGGATATTTCGTAGTTGGAGCGTGCAGCTCCAGCTCCACCCCGGGTGGCGAAATGGACGCTATGGCAACCCTCGACGGCGGCGTGGATGGCGCGGCCGCGTGTGCGACGTTGCCGAATGGCTGCGCAGCGGCTGGAGCGAGCTGCGATGGCGACACCGTCGTCACCTGCGCGCCGAACGCGGATGGATGCCTCGTCGAAACGCGCACCGAATGCGCCGACGGCGCCCCTTGCGACGACACGGCGACGCCCACCTGCCCGGGCGATCCCTGCTTCGGCGTCAGCACGTGCGCGGTGGAGGGTGTGGGCTGCGACGGCGACACGCTGCAAACCTGCACGCCAAACGCGCAGGGCTGCCTAATCGCCAGCGAAACCGACTGCGGTGCCGTGGGCAACCGCTGCGACGCGGGCACCGCCGCGTGCGTGGGCGCGAGCGGGCCGAGCTGTGGTCCGGCTCGGGTGCTGAACTGCGAAAGCGGCTTCTTCGACAGCACGGAAGCGGGCACGCAGGAGTTCGACCAATACTGCGGCGCCATCGGTTACGAAGGCGCCGAGCGCATCTACGCCTTTGCCGCCGAAGACGTGCACCGCGTAAGCGTGCTCGCACGCGGCATGGAAGCGAGCGTCGACTTGGATCTCTTTGCGTTCGTTCCGACGGACCCCGCCGCCTGTGAAATCGACGGCTGCATCGCCGAGAGCCGGGCGCGCGCATCCTTCGAGTCCGTGGCCTTCGACTACGCGCCGGGCGACCTCGTCTACATCGCGGTGGACGTGTACGACGACGAGGCCGCCGTGAGCGACTTTCGCATCGATATAACCTGCGAAGAAACGCGATGCGGCGACGGGGTGCTTCAGACTGCCGAGGAGTGCGATGACGGCAACAGCGACGCTGGCGACGGTTGCGGCGCCTCATGCCGTATCGAGCCGGGCCATGAGTGCGATACGGACGAGCGTCCTACGCGCTGCGTTCGCACCTGCGGCGACGGCGAGATCAGCGGCGACGAAACGTGCGACGACGGCAACTTCGACGGCGGCGACGGCTGCTCAGAGCGCTGCGAGATCGAACCCGGCTTCGCGTGCGAAACGAACGCTGCGGGGCTGAGCGTGTGCATGGGCGGTTGCGGCGAAGGCGTGGTGAACGGCGACGACGAATGCGACGACGGCGGCGCCGCAAGCGGCGACGGATGCAGCAGCTCCTGCGAAATCGAAGCGGGGTTTGTCTGCGTAGAAAACGACGACGAGCGAAGCACGTGCCGAACAAGCTGCGGCGACTGGTTGCTCAACGGCGACGACGAGTGCGACGACGGCAATCTCACGGGCGGCGACGGGTGCTCGCCCGCGTGCCAAATCGAAGACGGCTACGTCTGCCGCGGCGACGATCGCCGCGTGCGCTGTCAGCCGGGCATCTCGATCGACGGGCGCTTGGAAAACAGCGACTCGCCCTGGACGCGGCCCACAGGGCGGTGCGAAGCCGGCAGTACGAACACGGTCTTCGACACGCACAGCTACTCGAACACAACGGGTCAGGATCTCGTTTTGGATGTCACGGCCACCTTCGAGTTCGATGGCTTCCTGCACGGCTTTGAGCGCGTGCCCACCCGGAGCGATCCACTGACGGGATGCATCGACGGGCGCGACGACGACGACTCGGAATTCGATTCGTTCCTCGAGCTCGACGTGGCTGCCGGCGAGACGGTGCAAATCGTAGTCAGCAGCTTCCGTTCGGACGGTCGCGGCGCCTATTCGCTCCAGATCACCGAGCGCTACTGCGGCAACGGCGTGCTCGACGAATACGGACTCTTCGAGCGCGACGAGTGCGACGACGGCAACAACACGCCCGGCGACGGCTGCTCCGCCACCTGTGAAGTGGAAGAAGGGTGGGGCTGCGGCGGCCAGCCGAACCGGCCGACGCTCTGCGCCCGCGCCATGTGCGGCAACGGCACGGTCGACGCCGGTGAGATCTGCGACGACGGCAACACCGAATCAGGCGACGGATGCTCGTCCACCTGCAGCTCGCTTCGCCTGACGGGCTCGCTCGACGCCGGCCCAACGTTCGCGCGTCCCGCGGAGAACTGCGCGGACAGCGATGAAGGCGGCTTCTACTACACCGTCGTTCCGTTCACCCTCGAAGGCCCGCACGACGCCGCAGTGCGCGTTCGGGTGCTTTACGGCACGGCGGACGGCTACCTCTACCTGTACGACCGGCCCTTCAACGCCGCTGCGCCCGCGGACCGTTGTCAGCGCGCCAACGACGACGGCACGGACCGCGACGACAGCCTGCTGATTCGCACGCTCCAGAGCGGCGAGTCCGCGGACTTTGTGCTCTCCTCCTACGCGCCGGAAACGACCTACGACTGGGAGATGTTTCTCAGCATCGTGGACTGAGCGCGCGCTGTAGATCGCAGAACTACCTCACCGTCGCTGAACGCGGGGGCAAGGGCATGCGCCTTTCGGCGCGGCACGGGCATGCGCCTTAGGGCGCTGCAAGGGAAAGGACGGGCGAGTTGCCCTGTGGGCTCTCGCCGTCTTTTTTAGAGGACCGGCGGGATGCACACGCGGCCTTCGCAACTCAGACCTTCGCAGCAGTCGTCGGCGCTTGAGCAG
Organism: Myxococcota bacterium; assembly: GCA_039201085.1. Classification (GTDB taxonomy): domain Bacteria; phylum Myxococcota_A; class Polyangia; order Polyangiales; family Houyiibacteriaceae; genus JBCCRV01. The sequence goes on from JBCCRV010000264.1 coordinate 5,090, forward strand.
GTTTCGCCGGAGCGTCGACACTGCTCGGGTGGCGGCGGTGAGCATACGAGAACGCCATCGCCGTCGGGGCGGCAGTCGCCGCCGCAGCACTCGCTGCCGACGCCGCAGGCCTCGCCGTCGTCGCGGCAGGGGCGGGGCGCCCAGTACGCGGAGATGTTGCGCGTGGTCGTGCGCTGGCCCGGCAGCCAGAAGGGAACGCTCGAAGGGTCTTCGCCTGCGGCCGCATCCGTGCGGATTGCGGTCACCCAAATCTGCTGCAGGCCATCGCCCTGCGTGCCGACGATGTCGTTGCCGTAGTCGCGGCGCGAGAGGAACGACATCCAAAAGAAGCCGCCGCCCTGAAAGGGCGAAAAGCGCGGCTGGAAGTCCGTGTTGCCCGGGCTCGCCGCGGCCGTGAGGGGCACCACGTTCGTTCCGTCGCGGTTCATGATGTAGAGGGCCGCGTTCTGATCCTCGCTCCGCGTACCCGTACCGTGGGAAAAGGCGATGCGCGCCGAGTCGGGCGTCCACGTGGGGTACGAGTCGGCGACGCCGCCTGGGCCCGAACCGGAAAGGGACGCGCCCTCGTGAATCGTGGTGATCGCGCCAAAAGCGTCGCCCGTGATGTCGACCAGACCGATGTTCGCGGCGGTAAAGGCGCCGCCCCAATTATTCGTGGCTGAGGCAAACGCGATCTGCGTTCCGTCCGGCGACCACGAAGGATGGGTCACGTCCGTCGGCGCCGTTCCGGTGAAGGGCACATCCAGGCCCGTGAGTGGGTCGAGCAGGCGAAGGGCACGGCGCACGCCGTCGGCCGCGGCGTTGCTTTCCGTCGTGCTGATCGCCAGGCGTGAATCGTCGGGCGACCAGGTGCTGAACCACCAGCGCGCCGAGCTTGGCTCCTCGCGCACCAAGGGAAAGACCGTGGGCGGCTCGGCAACCGTCAGGTCGCTCGTGAGGTCGAATACCCCGCCAATGTTCTCGCCGCCGCCGAGTCGACCGGCCATAAAGCGGCCGCTATTCGACACGGTGTGGCATCCCACGCAGCCTTCGCCGGGCGACTGACGCTGGGCGAAGGGCGGCGTCGGCATGAAGCTTTCCGCCTCGCCGCTGCCGTCGTTGATGCGCAGGATTTCACCCGCGGCGATGTCCCAATAGTAGACCGATCCCGTGAGGGCAGCGGACGCGAAGCGAAGCGTGCGCGGCGTGCCGAGGACGGCCCCAGCGCCGTCGAAGCGGTCGACGCGCACGCTCGAGTCTTCGCTGGGCTCGGTGCGCGCAATCGCCTCCCAGCTTTCACGATCGACGAGGTAGTGCCGTTCGTCGGCGACGGTGTAGACGGTCAGCGTGAACGAAGGCTTCTCGAGCACGACGCGGTACACGTCGCCGGCGGCGCCGCGCCCCCACTGCAGGTCGGCGGGAAAGACGTTCTGCGGCATGACAGCGCCATCAAGCGGGTAAAGGAGCTGGGCGACGCGCTCCGTCGCATCCGCCGCGGCCGTGGGCGCCGCGAACGCGGCTTCCTGTTCCGGCGTGAGCGTATCTCGGCCAATCGTCTGCTCAATGCGCACGCTCACGGTCGCCGTGGCCGCATCGACGCCGGGAACCTCCGCCGTGATCGTGGTGACGCCGCCGGCGGCGCCGTTGGCCGTGAAGAGTCCGTCCGCATCGATGTCGCCGATGGCCGTCGACTCAAGCACGAAGGTAGCCGCACTGAGCATCACTTCGCTGCCGTCCTCGAACGTACCGATCGCTTGAAAGGGCGCGGTGGGACGCTCACCAAGCGCCGCGACAAGATCGGCCGACGCAGGCTCGATGCGCAAGGACGTCAGGCTGGGAACGCGCAGGTCCGGCATTGGGCCGGCCTCTTCGGTGGTGTCCGACGCCGCGTCCGGCGCGGGCGGAACGATGATGCATCGCCCGTCGACGCAGGTGCCCGAGCCGCACTCCGTATCGGTGGTGCAAGGCTCGACGCCCGGCGAGGCCGAGCAAGCAAGGAACATGGATGCGGCCGAAAGGGCGAGGAGGATTCGCATGACGGGCATCGTATCAAGGCACGTTCGCAACGTCGAAATCGTCGGCCGCATGCGCCGTAAACGAGGGAGACTTTGCATGGGCACGCGTCCGTGTGGTCCGTCTGCGCGGGCCTTCCCTCCGCGTTCGAGGAATCGTACGCTCGCCTCGTGCCCGTTCAGACTATCGTCATGCTGCTGGTCGTCGGTGCGCTGGTGGTGTTCTCGATTGTTTGGAACAAGGTCCGTCTCGCGCGAGCGAAGGAAGCGTTCGCGGACGCCGTGGCGGGCGCGCTCGCGGAGAAGATGGGCTTGGAGGTCATCAAGGGCGACCCCTTCGCGAACCTGATGCTGGTGGCGCACGAAAACGCGCAGAAAGGCGACAACGAAGCGAGCGAGATGCTTCTTGAAGGAACACCGGGCGGACGTTTCACGCGGGTGGCGTACTACCATCGCCGCAAAGTGGATGCGCACTTCGCCAGCTCGACGATCACCACGTGGGTTGGCGCTGAAATCAGCGTTCAGGTGCATGCGTCTTTTCCAGAGTTTGAAGTCGTCTTGAAGAATCCGAAGGGCTACGCCGGCGAGCTGAAACCAAAGCTGGCGGCGCCACCCCATGTCACCGGTCATCGGAGCGTGGACGCCAGGATTGGCGTGAAGTCACTCCACCCCGAGGTCGCCCGCGTGCTGGGTCCCGCCCTTGAACCCGCCGCCGGCTGGGGCTGGGTTCATATTCATGGAGAAGCGGAGAAGCTCACGTTTCACGCCACGAAACGCACCCTTGGGTATTTGGGCATCGCCGATCAGATCCAGCAGCTACTCATCGGCATGGCCGTAGCGCTCGAGAAAGCGGGGGGGCAAGCATGACGGGACAGGACGCAAATCTCGGCGCGATGGTCAGCGTACACAATGGACGAATGGCCGCCGGCGGGCTCGGTTGGTACGTCGCCGGGGTGATGGCGTTGGCTGCGGTCGTCGGCGTGTTTCGTGCGCTTGTAAGCGCCCGGTGGGGTGAGCTGCTTTACCTGTTGGTCATGCTCGCAACGCTCGGAGCCTATCTCTTTTGGCTCTACGCACGCTGGAAGCAGAAGCTGACGATCTACCAGCACGGGTTCATCCATCAACCGGTCCTCGGCGCCGCACGCGCCGTTCGCTTCGATGAGGTGGAGCATGTCGACGTGCGACGGGAGGTGAACCGACGCGCCGTGCATCTCAAGGGCGAGCACGTTCGCATCACGCTGCATTTGAACGACGGCAAGCGCATGGTGCTGACCAACGACATCGCGGACGTCGAGCACCTCACCGGATACATCCGGCGCCCCTGACCGTTCGAAGCGAGTCGTCGAGTGACCGACTACCCGGAGTTGGAAACGAGCTGACGGATTTCGTCGACGAAGGCCGCTTCAACCTTGCTCGATTCGCCGTCCGCGGCGGCGGCTCGTTCAACCGCGGCCACGAGCTGGTCGCGTGCTTCAGCCGATAGGGACGCCACTCGAGCCTTCACGTCGCTGTCGAGATCGATACCTGAGAGGGCGGCTCGTCGATCGTCGCCTTCGAGGCCCAGCTCATCCATGACGCGGTCGAGGTGAGCCCGTTCGTCGTCGCCGAGCACGCCGTCGGCAATCAGCACCTGGCCGACGATCTGCACGAAGGTGGTACGGTCGTTTACGTCCATGGCCCCGGACCGTATCACGAAGCCTCGATGAGCACTCCGCTCAAGGACACGCGCGTATTGGCGGTCGACCGTCATGACGCGGCCGAGGCGATCCTGCTCGGCGCGTGGGCCTGCAAGCGGCGCGGCTGGCGCTAACACCAGTTACCACGATTCGGGGGACGTCCGGCCTTACGAAGGAGTGTGAGGAGTGGTGTGTTGGCGGATGGCGCCCGTTCACGCGTCTATGCTTCGCCCATCGTTTTCCCCTGATCCCTGTGTAGGCGATGTGGCACCAGTGCGACGGGGCCAAAAACGTAGGCCGATTCAGGATGGCTCATCAACGACGCTCAAAGCGCGCCAGGCCGCGTCCGCAATAGCGGCGCCACCCGTCCACGACGCTCCCGGCGGCCAGGGCGCGCTCGTGGCAGCTCTCGTACGCTTGCAGGGCTCGGCGCTCGAGA
>JBCCRV010000265.1:0-9193 GCA_039201085.1 Myxococcota bacterium
CCGTCGAGAAACGCGTAGTGGAGCGTGCCGTCGCCGATGCTAAAGAGCCCATGGGGCGCGTCGCCCGCATCCAAGGTGAAGGCGCTGCGTTCGGAAAAGGGCCGCGGGAGCGAGCCGTCCTCGGTGATATTGGTCGAGTTCCAATCGTCGCCGTTTTGAACGAGGTACCACTGGGAGCGCGTGGAGCCGCGCTGCTGGTGCGCGAAGACATGAACCCTGCCGGAAGCGTCCAGTGCGGTGTTGACCTCGGCGCCACAGCACGCGTTGGGTGTGAAGGATGCTTCCGTATGTGCCGTGAACGGCATCGGCCCGCCGGCATCACCGCCCATCTCGGGTGAGGTATCCTCGCTGCTGTCGGCGCCTTGTTCGGGTGCGCCGTCGGCGCCCGTTTCCGTCGGCGCGCCGTCCACGATGCGCTGGTCCACGCCGCCATCCGTTGAGGCGCTATCGTCCCCGCACGCCGCGAAAAGCAGTGCCGCTACAGCCCATTCAATGCGCATCTTTCCTCCAGCCGGCGTCATTTACACGCCAAAGAGCTCGAAGGTAGGTAGGTGCTTGGCGTCGAACCATCCCCCTAAACGGGAGGGGATCGGCTTTGGGGCTGCCTTCGAGAGTCGTCAGTCGATGAGGCCGATCAGATCCTCTCGACGGTGCGCGCCAAGGCGACCGTAGATCGTTTGCACATGGTGCCGAACGGTCTCGTGCGAGATCTGAAGACGCTTCGCGATCGCGGGCTGCGCGTGGCCGCGCACCATCAAGCGAGCGATCGTGCGTTGACGTGCGGAAAGCAGTTCCTCCGCCGGCGTTCGGGGCTCGTTCGTTCCTAGCTCGCGGTGGACACGTTCGAAGAGGCGGAGGCTGACGCGGCGAATCTCACCGGCGCGCGCAGGCAGATGCGCGACCTCTAGGTCCAGGTTTGCCAGGAACCGGTGCCGGCGCACGGAGGTCGAGCTTCGGGCGACGGCCCGATAGAGCGCCCGCTCAAGGCGCTTCCAGCCACGCCCGGAAACGGCGCCGAGGCTTCGCTCAAGCGTTTCTCGTGCGCGCCTGGACCACTGTACCTCTCCCGAAGGGTAGCCGATCTCGATGGCGCCCAAGGCCGGCCGCTGGTGCTCCGGGTGCGATGTAACCTCGTTCAGGGCGGACTGCGTGCGAAACGCGCCGGCCCAAAGCGGGATCAAGCGGCGGATCCGATCGAGCGCAACGCTGTCAAAGGTGCCAGCGAGCTGGTCGCGGTAGAGCGCGCACACCACCGTTTCGCGGGCCGGACCGGAGAACCTGAAGATCACGCCATCGCCGTATTCTTCGCGGAGGAAGACCTCCTTCGTGAGCGTCGGCGTTCGCTCGTGCGAGACGACGTAGCAGGTTCCTTCGGGGGCGCTGAAGAGCGCTGCCGGCGCAGGGTCGTCGTGCTGCACCTCCGGATAGGCGGCGAGCCAACGGCTGAGGTCGCCGGTGATCAAGGGTTCATCTTCCCAGCTGAACTCCATCGCGAAGCCGGCGCCGACAAGGTCGAACGCTTTGCGGGTGAGCTCCGCCATCTCCTCGCCGTCGCCTTTGTCGGACAGCCCACGGAGGAGCAGTCCTTCGAGTTCCCGGTAAGCATCCCCCACTGGGGGAGCGTATCGCGACCACCGTCTCGGGGCTCACCCCATCGCGGGGGGATAGTTCCCGATTCGCCCGCGGCTACGGTGGAGCTTCTCTTATGCGCGCGAAGACGCGGTGCTTCTGCGCGGGCTCCTTCAAACGCCGCCATTCGCCTCGAGGAACGTCGATGAAACGCAGCCTTCGCCCAGCCCAACTCTCGATGGTCGCATGTGCCCTTTTTGGGTGGAGCGCATGCGGTGATGATACGAGCTCACCGGATATGGCGGTACGCGATTTGGCCGCCGACAGCACCGACATGACAGCCGAAGTCAGCGTTCGCGACACGGCGGTCGATGAAGGTGCGGACGTCGGCGCCATCGATGAAGGCACGGACGCTCCGCCCGCAACGGAGCCCGTGAGCTGTTCCTTTCCCCTTTCCGTGGATGCTCCGATCGGTCTTGCCTTCGGATGCGACCTGGAAATCGCCGGCTGCCGATTCTTTGGACCCAATGGCATGGATGCCGGAAATGCGCGACCGCGCTGCGGTGATGATGAAGACATCGTGGACCTGCAGTTCGCCGACAACGTCGCGCGCCCCGCCGACACACCTTCGGTGCGGGGCGGCGCGTGGACGATTGTGGCCGCGTCCGAAGGCACCGTGTTCATGGGCGGCTTTTCGCAGGCTGTAGGCCTTCCCCTCGACACGGACGTGACCCTCACCGTCGCCGACGAGGGGGGCGCTGAGTACGAAATCCTTTTCCAGTTCGTCAGCGAACCGCGATCGTTGGCCGTGCAGTCGATCACGCCGCTGTAGACCGTCGTGCGGCCTCGGTTCCTATTCGATCGCGTCCGTGAAGCCCTGAAGCCATTCAGCGATGTTGGGGACGCCGTCGTCGTCGTCATCGCCCGTGGGATCTGACGGTGGCGTGAGAGCCCGACGGTTCTCCGTCACACTGGGATAGCCGCCAACGTCGTCCTGGCTGTCGATAAAGGTGCCCCGGCGGCGGCGGATATCGTCGACCACGCGCGCGTCGACGTCGTCGCGAAACCGAGGAAAGGCTCCGGCGTTGGCGAGCAGTTCCCGCTCCACCACCTCGGCTTCGAGGGCGTAGATCGACGCGTGCCACACTTCCGCGTCTGCGAGAAGCATGCTGGGCGTTTCGGACGTTTGAAACGCACTTTCGTCAATATGAACGGGAAGGCCAAGGGCGGGCATATTTCCCTGAACGAACGCTCGGACCGTTCGCGGGGCGCCCTCGTAGTAGTTCTGTACGAGCGCTTTGACGGTTCCACGATTGCCGGAGACCTCCCCCGCCCAGCGGAGCGACTCGTCGTCCGGGTAGGCCATCGCATTGCCAACGATTGTGGTGTTGAGGTCGTCTGCGGGGTCGTTGCCAAAAAGCTGAATGGCGTAAACGCCGGGGTTATAGATGAGGTTGTTGACGACTGCGATGCGCCCGTCGTCGACACGTGGCGCGCGGCGTATGCAGTGCGCCATGACGTTGGCGATGAACGAGATGCGATCGAGTCCCGGGGCGCTGGCCAGCAAGGTGCAGTACGCATGCGTACCCCGATCGTGAAGGTTGTCGTTCAGCGGTTCGGCGATCAGGAGATCCCGCAAGGTAACGTCGAAGATGTTTTCGCGGCTGAACGCGAAGACCTCATCGCTCGACCAGCTCAGCGAAAGGTTATCGAGCACGACGTTGTTCAGCGCCGGAAGGCCACGGTTGTTTCGAATGCCCAGCGCATCGATTTGATCGCCGCTGCCGGGTGGATAGGGCGTACCGTCCCATTGTTGGTCGCCGACGCGAATGCGCAGGTGCTGAATGCATACGTCGTGCGTGCGCACGATCAGTCCGGCGTGGTAAAGGGAGATGCCCGGCGGAGGCGCCGTTTGCCCGGCGATCGTGATGAAGGGGTCTTCCACGTCCACGTTCCCTCGAAGGCGAATGACGCCGGAGACCTCAAACACGACGATTCGCGGACCCTCCGTCTCTTCGACGGCTTCGCGAAACGATCCGGGTCCCGAGTCCTCGAGATTCGTCACGCGAACGATCGATCCTTGTAAACCACATCGGGCTTCCTCGACGCCAAAGCCACCGTTCATCCACGGTCGTGCAGACTGGGTTGCGTACCGGCGCGAAGCCTCGACGGACCAAGGGTTCCCCGCATTGCCCGAGGCCAAAGGGGCGGTCAAAGGCACCGTGAGTCGTGGGGGCGGTTCGAGTGCGCCTGCGTCCGTTTCTACGCTGCCTTCTGCCGAGGTGTCGTCGACGGAGTCCGTGGGAATGTCTTCTGTCGAATCGGTGGAGCCGTCTAGCGGGCCTTCGTCGCGAGGCGAACTGTCCTGCGCGTCTGCTCCCGTTCCTTCGTCGGTCGTGGCGTCTACCGTAGCGTCGTCGCCACAGGCCGATACGGCTGTCAGAGCTATGACGAGCAATGCGAGTGAACGCCATGCCATGGATTGCAAGCGTAGCCCCATTCGGTCCGGAGCACACGATGGGGCTTGCCGAATGTGCGGGCGACCCTTTACGGACTTTCCGTGACTGGTGGAAAAGGTCGCGCCGCCAAATGACGGTGCAGGAGATCGCGGAGCGGCGCGTTGCTCAGCATCTGCAAATGGCTTCGCCCTTCGTACACAACCAGCCGGCAGCGATCGCCGCACTCGCTCGCAACCGCCTCGCCGTGCGCGAACGGCACGATTTCGTCGTCTCGTCCGTAGACCAGCACCACGTCGGCGTGGGTCTCGCCAATGATCGCTTCGGGCGAAGCGTCATCTGGATCGAACCCGCCCGCGAAGCCGGCGGACGCGATAACGGCGCTTTGCAGCGGCGATGGCAGTTCGATCATGCTTCGACCAATCGCGTCGAAGGAGCGAAAGGCCGCGACGGCCACTACGCGAGCTACGCGCGGCTCATGGCCGGCGAACTGAAGGGCGACCGCGCCGCCATAGGACGCACCATAGACGCCGATTTCGCCGAGATCGACGCCGCGACGTTCGAAGCCGTCGAGCATGCAGCTCAAGTCGTGCCGCTCTCGCGCGCCGTAGGTGATCGGCACCGCCGACGACCGGCCGTGGCCGCGCAGATCCACCAGCACCGCGCGTACACCGTCGCGGGCGAAGCGCTGGCCGAGTCCGAGCATGCTGCCCTTGTGGTCGGCCTTTCCGTGCAGAACGATCGCCGTATCGACCGCGCCGGGCGCCGCATCGCCTTCCGGCGCCACCACCCAGGTGTCGATGGCGATATCGCCGCATTCAAAGCGAAAGGGCGTGCCCGTGTCTGGATCGAGCGGCGCGCGGTCGCCGTTTCTGGCCGCGACGAAGTTGGCGCCGCCCCGATAGAGGCCGGTCAGTCCAATGGCCAGCCCGATCAGCACGAGTCCAATGACGAGCTTCACGCCGAAGCGCGCTTTGGCCCGCGTGTTCAAACGGGTGCGGCCTCGCCTACGCCCGTCGCCAAACGGCGAGCCATTCCTTGCCTTCGCGTCCGGGATGACTCGCGCGCGGGCGGGTTAGCGATTCTCGTACGAACTCGCCTTCCATGAGCGTTCCCACGCTCGCCGGCGACAGCGGCCAAGGCGGACCCTCATAGTTGGGCCCGGGATCGATGTCCGGAAAGATGAGCGTGAGCAGCCGCCCTTCGGGTGCGAGCAGCTCTGCCATGCGCGTCCTCCATGCCGGGCGCATTGCCGGGTCGATGGCGCACAGGAACGTGTAGTCCCAAATCAGGTCGAAGGGCTCGGTCTCGAAGGTGAAGAAGTCTTCCGTTCGCAGGATTGCTTTTGAGCCGAGCGACGCGCCCACCTCGTCGAAGCGTGCCCGGGCGGACGGAGCGATGTCCAGGCCCACGGCTTCGTAGCCTGCCGCGTCGAGCGCAAAGGCGTCGTAGCCGCTGCCGCAGCCCGGAACGAGGGCGCGGCCCTCTGGAAGATCGCCTTCGAGGGCCTCCAGCAGCGCCGGCGCCGCGGCGCCCGCGTCCCAGGGGATGCGCCCTTCCTTCCATGCGTCTTCCCAAGTCAATGGCGATCCGTGGCGGCGCGTTTAGCAGTCTATGTCTATGGGCGCGGGGTCAGGTTGAAGGGCGCGTTCACGCGCGCGCAGCTGTTGCCCGTGGGCCTGGGGAATTCCCAGTTGCGCGCGAGACGGCGCACGCAGCCGAACACTTCGTTGTCGCGGAGGCTTCCGCGGACGCTGACCTGCGAAGGCTTGCCGTCCGTGCCGATCACGAGGCTCACGTTCACCGTACCCTGCAAGAGGTTGTTCTGCTTCAGGCGGCGCTCGTAGCAGCCGCGTACGGAGGACTGCTGGCTGCGCACGACGCGCTGCACGGCGGCGACGTCCAAGTTACCCGAGCATTCCCGCGGCGGACGACGCATCGTCGACATCATCGTCGGGGTCTCCGGTTCCGCGGGGCCCGTCTCTTCTTCTTCGCCCATCTCGACGCCGAGGTCCTCCTCGGGGATCTCGATGTTCGCCTGGAACTGGTTCGAACGCTGCGGTTCGGGTTCGGGGTCCGCCACGGGTGTGGGCTCCGGCGTCTCTTCCTCGGCGGACGAGCAGTACAGGCCTACCGCGCCGAGCACGAGCAAGAGACCGACGATGCCGTAGGTGGCGCCGCTGCTGGTGGGAGGTGGAGGGGTGGTGTCGCTCACAGCTTCAAAGCTCCTCTATGGCGCGGTTGTACCGCAAAGGTTCGGACCGAAGCAAAGCCGCGGTGGCTTCTCTTCTCCCTCCCCGAAATGGTGCACGCGGTCGTGCCAGGGTATCCTGCGTCCATGCGGGCTTTTCTTCTATGTCTTACGCTCGGCGGCTTGGGCTGCAGCCCCTCGGCTTCCGCCACCTTTCCCTTCGGCACCTCCGTGAGCATTTCGGGTGCCGCCATCGAGGTTCCGGAGGCCCTCCAGACCGATGATGGCGCCCCCGCCGTCGCCAGCGTGCCCTGCGGCCCGTCGGGCATGTGCCCGAGCACGGCGGACCTTCCGGTGCTTTGCATGGACGACCTATGCGACCCCGAGCCCGTGACGATCGAGCGCCCCGTGGGCGATGTGGTCGATATCGAGGCCGCCGCCGGCGACGCCAGTGTGCTCTTTCGGGAAATCGACACGGTGCGCATCGAGGCCGTCGAATACGAAATCGAAATGAACACGCTTGGCGTGGGCACGACGCCGCTCGAGGTGTTCTGGGGTCCCGCGGGCGCGGCAGCCGTCAGCGAGGCGATGGGCGTGCGCCTACTCGGCACGGTCCCCGCCATCGAGGCGGGCGCGACCGGCAGCGGCTCGATGAGCCTAGATGCCGCCGGCGTAGCGGCCTTCACCGAACACTTCGAGACGGAAGGTCGCCGCTACCGCTTCTTCGCGCGTACGACGATCGATATCGATCCGGGCTCGCCGATCCCTTCGGGCGACGTCGAGCTCGCCGTGCGCGTGATCATCGAAGCTTCCGGCAGCCTTCTGTAGGACGCTGGACGCGCCTCCGATGATTGCTGAGGCGATTTACGCCAATCACCGGATCTGCTACCCGATGATTGTGGGCGGGATGGGCACGGCGAACGTCGTGATGCACCCGCTTGGGTGCGATTGAAAGGAATGATCGATGCCGCTTCGAAACTCATGGGGACTGGGCTTATTCGCGATGGTGGCTGCGGCAGTGTCGATGCCCGCCGCGGCCCAAGATGAAGCAGACGATAGCAACGCGCGCACGCTTTTTGAGAGCGGCACCATCCAGTATGAGCGAGGTGAGTTCCGGGAGGCTGCGGCCTCGTATTCTTCCGCCTACGAGCTTTCGGGCCGGCCCGGGCTCCTCTTCAATATGTACCTGGCGTACCGCGACGCCGGTGAGCCGGCGGAGGCCGCCGCGGCCCTTCGCCGTTACCTCGACGAAATGCCCGCCGAAGAGATCGGCGACCAGCGCGCGATGCTCGAGGAGCGTGCCGCCAACCTGGAGGCCCAGGCTGCGCGGGAGAACCGCGAGCCGGAGGCCGATCCCTTGGCTCCTCCGCTGGAACAAGCGCCACCGCCCGCCGAGCGGGGCGCGCCAATTGGACCCATCGTGCTGGTAGCCGCTGGCGGCGCCGCGGTGATCGCCGGTGTGGCCACGGCCTTTGTGACGTCTGGCATCGAAAGCGACCTTGACGATGCCTGCCCCGACCGTCGCTGCGCGCCGTAAGAGCAGAGCGAAATCGATCGCGGCAAGCGAATGGCGGCGATCACCGACGTGCTGCTGATCGGTGGCGGCGCGATCGCCATTGGCGGCGCCCTTTGGTGGATTCTAGGGCGTCCGTCCGATGACGACCTTCAGGCGGGTGCTGCGTGCATGAGCGACGGTTGCTCGATGCAGCTTCGGGGGAGCTTCTAATGCGTACGTATCTCGTTGCAGGACTCATGGTTTCTGCGTGCAGCCTGACGTCGTCCTTCGACGACTTCGAGGTCGTCGAAGACGGCGGTGTCGATGGAAACGTGCCTGACGGCGACTTGCCCGAAGTGGGCCCAGAACTCGGAATGGAGGGTGGGGCCCCTGAGACCGGTCCGGACATGGTCGTCGACGACATGTCGCTCACGTGCGAAGCATCACTGGTTCCGTGCGTGGATACGTGCGTTTCGCTGGGAACGACCGAACACTGCCTCGCGTGCAACGATGCGTGCGGCGCGAGCGAAGTGTGCGGCGCCAGTGGCTGTATCGCTCAGGGGTTCTCCGCACCCTATCCAGGCGCGCCTGGCCGGAACTTTGCGTTCTTCAACGACATCGCCGTGTCGGAGAGCGGTGAAGTCTACGCTACGGGTTTCGTCACCAGTGACGGCCGCGCGAGTCCCGGCTCCAGTTCCCAGGCCATTTTGGCAGAGTTCAGTGGTCGCACGGGCGCCATGAACTGGTTTGTGTTGTCGAGCGCCAGCAATGCACGCGATGCAGGCAGGGATGTCGAGGTGAGGGGCGACGATATCTATGTTGCCGGCGTGACGACCGGCGCCCTACGCGTCGGCGGCACCGCAATCGGCGGTACCGCCAACGACCGCGTCGTCGCTTACGTACTCCGGCTGAGTGCCGCTACGAACGGGGGTCTGATCGCATCGGCAACGTACGACGTCGGACCTGACGACGGCTTCTCGCCGCTCGTCGGGCCCCGTTTGGCCCTCGCCGATAGCGCCGTGGTGATGGCGTTTAGCAGCCTGGAGGTCACCGGCGATGGCGTGGCTGTAGAGGAGCAGGACGGCGGCTCGCTGCTTCCGGTGGACCTGTTCACGATCGGTTTGTCGCCGGATACGCTCGATCTGGCCTGGTTTCACCAGTTGGAAGACAACATTAGCGGTTCCTCCGGCTTCGATACGGGAGAGGTCGACTTAGGTGCTCTGACCGCGCTTGGCGATCGTGTCTTTTTGGCGGCGGAGCATGCGCGGGCCGTAGAGTTTAGGGGAGCGCGTATCGAATCGGGCCCGTCGGTGTTTGAGCTCAGTGCAGCTGGCGGGCCGAGAGAGCGCGAGGTGGGTCACTACCCGGTTGTTCGTCTTTCGTCCCTAACCGCTATTCAGGTTCAAGGCGACTCCTTGTTCGTCGGCGGCTCTCCCGGCAATGGCACAGCAATTTGGCAGCGGCGTCTCGAGGAGGATGAAG
>JBCCRV010000266.1:0-9182 GCA_039201085.1 Myxococcota bacterium
ACGATGAGTACGGACGACTTCAGCGGCCTCGGCAGCGAAGACTGCCCGGCGGCGGCGGCGCTCCTTCTGATCACGGAAGTGATCGAGGGCAGCGGCGGTGGCAACAAGGCCGTGGAGGTCACGAACCGCGGCGGCTCCGCCTTCGACGTGTCCATGTGCGTGCTCGAGCGCTACTCGAACGGCGGCGACTCGCCCAGCACGGTCTACACCTTCATGGGCAGCCTTGACGCCGGCGCTGCCCTCGATCACTTCCGTGATCAGAAGGAGCGCCGCCGCCGCCGGGCAGTCTTCGCTGCCGAGGCCGCTGAAGTCGTCCGTACTCATCGTCGGGTCGGCGGGGTTGGACGCGTCCCACTCGGCGCCCAGGTCAAAGGCGTCCGTGAGGTCCGTGTCGCCCATGGTGACGCTGCAGTCGCGGCGAAGGGTCTGGTCCTGGCCGCTGAGCGTTTGGCCGTCGCCATTCGTGCCCGCGAAGTTGGGATAGCTCGAGCCTGCCGTTGCCGGATCGATATCACCGAAGCTGTCGACGATTTCACCGCCGCACCGAATCGCGTAGGAATCGTTGCCGTTGTGGTTGATCGCGCCGGCTGTATCGTCGCAGTTGGTGTCGTCGTCGATGCCGGTGTTGCACACGACGAAGCTGGCGCCGGCGGCGAGGGTACCCGCGTAGGTGTAAGCCGTGCTCGCGGTGTCACCGCCGTTCGAGTAGCGCTCGAGGACGCAGTCGGACACGTCGAAGGTGTTCGTACCGCGGTTCGTGATCTCCACGGCCTTGTTACCACCGCCGCTGCCCTCGAGGACCTCGGTGATGAGAAGCGGGCCGCGTGGTCCGGCGCCGATACCCGTGAACATCGCGGTGTTCATCGCGTCGTCGATCGCCGCGCCGAAGGTGTCGTTCACGCCCGTCACGGTGACCGTGTACTCGGTGGCCTCCGTCTGCGAGTCGGTGGTGAGCGTGACCACGGTTCCAGCGACGCTCGCGTCCGTGGCCGTCAGGCCGTTGTCGAAGGCAAAGTCGCCGGCTTCCACCGTCGCGCCGTCCACCGGCGCCGAGAAGGTCACGCGCACCGTCGTGTTGTCCGCTGCGGCGGCGCTCACCACCGTCGTGGCCGGGCAGGCGCTGACGGTGATTTCCGAAGCCATCGTGGCGCTCGGCTGGGGCGTGTCGCGGAAACGGCCAAGGGGCGTCGCTGCAAGCTCGACGGTGCAGCCGACGGCGATGGCGACCTCGTCCCAAACGGCGGTGGGCGCGCGAAGCACAATGCCTTCCGAGTTGCCCGCCGTGGCGATGTCCACGCCGAGGTGGTCCGTGCCCGCGAAGCCGGGCGTGTCGGTCACCGTGCCCTTCACGGTCACGAGCTCGTTGATCGTATCGTCGAGCATGGCGACGAGGTCCACAGCGCTCACGTCCTGCGCGAGGCCGTCGGTGTCGGCACCGGTGTCACCGCGCGACAGGTCCGAGATCGCGTCGACCTGGCGGCGACCGTCGCTCGGCGTCGAGACCTCCGTCACGGTGAACGCGAGGGTGTCGCCGACGGCGGGCGCGGGATCGAGCGTCGCCGGGTCGATGGCGACGAAGAGCGCCGGACCGGCCATCTCCGCCTGCACGAAGAAGCCCGCTGGGTCGTTGGCGACTTCGCCACGGGTGTAGGTGACGATCGCTTCGGTGATCGGAAGACCGGGATCGAGCGTGCCATCAGCGGCGTCGATAACCGCGGCGATTTGCATGCTGGGCGTGCCCATCATGCCCATTTCCATGCCGGCTTCCATGCCCATTTCCATGCCGGCTTCCATGCCCATTTCCATGCCGGCTTCCATGCCCATTTCCATGCCGGCTTCCATCCCCGCTTCGGGACCGGCTTCGGGACCGGCTTCCGGACCCGCTTCAGGGCCCGCTTCGGCGCCGCTCTCGATGGCGGCGTCCATACCGATGTCCGCGTCCGGGGTGGGCGTCGTCGTGCCGTCGTCGTCGCCGCAGCCGACGGCGGTAAAGCCGACCAGGGCGCCAAGAATGAGCCAAGTGTTCTTCTGCATGCGAATCCTCCAGCGTGCCTTTTACGGCCGCTGGGCGCCACGCTGGCAGCGCGCCTTTCGGGAGGCAAGGGTGGTTTGCAACAGCCGTGTGAACTTGCGCTTGGCGAACGCCCGCGAGCGGCCTTCGTGCGCGCGGTGCTCCCCCCAATACGAGGAGTTCGAAAGCTCGACGTGGGCCCGGCTCGATCGTGCGGGGATCGCTACAGCGCTGCGAGGTCCTTGGATACCCGGGCCACGATCGCGGCCGCTTTGCCCGTCGGCTGAAGCTCGCGTGCGGCCTCTAGGGCCTCTTCGGCGCCGGCGCGGTCGTTGAGGCGCGCCATGACCGCCGCACGCGTCGCGCGGAGCACGGCGCGGTCGTTGCGCCGAAGCGCGTCCACGTCGGCCCGCTCCATGTGATCGGCCGCGGCGAGGAGGCGACCGTCCGCTTCGGCGAGCACAGCGCGGACCCACTCGGCATAGGCGACCATCGCTGGCGCGAGCCAATCGGACGCCGATTCCTCAAGCGCTGCCTGAGCCGCGCCGAGCCGACCGTTGCGCGCGGCCCGAAACGCGGCGGGAACGGCGCCATAGCGAAAATGCCCGTAAATCAGCAGGCCCACGCTGACGAGCAGCATGCCGCCAACAAACGGCTGCATGCGCATCACGTAGGCAAGGCCGAGCGAGAGGCCGATCAGCAGCAAGCGCGAAGAGCGGCGCATGGTGGAACCCTTGGTGAAGGGAGGGACCTCGGCAAGGTGCGCGCTCGCGGCACGATCGTGGGCCAAGCTGGGCCATTTGGTGTGATTCGGCGCGGTTTTTCCTCACAAAGCCGGTGGCATCGCCCTTGCTGACGGAGCACTGGCTCCCCCGCGCCCCTCGGAAAGACACCATGACGAAGTTCTCGCCCTGCCTCCTGCTTCTTCCCCTCGCCTTCACGGCGTGTTTTGGCTCGTCCAATCCACCTCCCGCGTGCGATTCGCCCTGCGGCGCCGACGCCGTGCCCACCGAGTTCTGCGATCTTCGCGATGCAAACTGCACGACGGCCCTCGACTGCCGAGGCGAGCCCCAGTTCTGCGTGATGCCGCTCTGCGACGAACCGCGACCCGTGTGCGACGGCGTCGAAGTGGTGAGCTGTGAGGGCCGCGAGAGTTGCCGCGAGCTCCCCTACTGCGACAACACGGTCTACTGCGCCGCGCCCGAAGCCTGCATGCCCCGACCCGCTTGTGAAGAAAACGAGGTGCTCAGCGACCTTTCCTGCGCAGACGCCCCCCGCTCGGCGCGCCGTTGCCGCGACGAGCGCGCCTGCGACGGTACCGCCTTTTCCTGTTTTCAAGAACGGGGTCCCTGTCCCCTTCCCGAGCTGATGTGTTCCCCTGGTACGGTCCGCGTCGACTTCTGTCAGCGCGGCGAGGACGGCTGTGAGGTGGTGGAGGGGTGTGGCCAAACGCTCTTCTGCTTGCCCGTCGACATCTGCGACGCCGAACCGATTTGCCCGCCCGGGACGCGCGACGTGGGCTTTTGCGATCACCTTCGCGAGCCGAACTGCGAGCGCTACGAAGTGTGCGGCGTCGAGCGTTATTGCCAGCGCCAAGATGTGTGCGTGGGCCGCGTTCCCGCACCGGCCGGCTGTGCGCCGGGCGATGACGAAAGCCTCGTACCCTGCAGCGACCGCGAACGCGAGCTCGGCCTCTGCTACGAGAGCGGAGGCCCATGCGGCGCTGTCTACTGCCGCACTGAATGCGTATCGCCGGCTCCCACGTGTTTTGGCGACGAGGAACCAAGCCTTTCCGAACCATGCGCTCCTGGAGAGACCGGATGCCGCACGCTCATCGGCGAGTGTGGCACCGAAATCTACTGCCGACGGGCCGACTGCTTCGAGCCTGGTGGTTTTACGTGCGAGCCGGGTGAAGAGATCAGCTTCGATGAACGCTGCGGCATCGGTGAGCCCGACTGCCGCAGCGAAGAAAGCTGCGGGACCGAATATTTCTGCCGTCCCGCTCGAGACTGCGAAGACATCGACATCGATCCCTGCGGCGCCGCGACAAGCGAAGTGCTCGAGTCCGGTCCAGGCACCTGCGAAGGCCTCTCCAACTGCATTGAAACGTCGTACTGCGACGAGCCCTGGGTTTGCCTCACGGCCTGCCCGCGGGGCGCCGAGCAGGTTGGGGGTCCGCTCGACTGCGCTTCGCCGCGCGATTGCTACCAGTCCGTACCGCCCTTCTTTCCTGCGCCGACGGCCTGGTGCATGGGCGGCGACGAGCCGACGTGCGATGCTGAACCGGCGTGCAACCCCGGCGACGTGGAGATCGACTTCTATACGATCTGCCCGCCCGACGGCAGGTGCTACCATACGAGCGCATGTGGCAGCGCCATTCAGTGCCGTCGGCTACCGACGCCGTAGCGAGCGGGTCTTCCTTTCTCCGAAGGTGGAGCCCGCGCGCGGCGTTTACGCTCGCGCTGGCCTTCGTTCATGGCTGCTTTAGCTCCTACGGTTTCGAGCTGGACGACGATCCTTGCGGCGAGCGCCCCTCCTGCGATGTTGGCGTTGAGGTGAGCTCCTGCGAGGGACGCGATGCCTGCGAGCCCTTCCCTTGGTGCGGCGGCACGGTGTTTTGCGATGCGAGTGAATGCATCGCCGAATGCCCCGATGGCTTCATCGAAGTGGAGAACTGCGACCGCCTCGAAGGCTGCTTCGCGACCCGCGAGTGCGGCGAAAGCCTCTTCTGCGCCAACCCGTGCGGCGACGGCATCTTCCTGCCCGAAGGCATCCGCGGCTGCGACTCGGCGGGCGACTGCTACTTCGTCGAAGGCGCCGAAGGCGAGCAGTTTTGGTGCCGCTCCGATCCGGAAAGCATGACACCGCGCTGCGGTGCCATCCCCACGTGTCCGCTCTTGAGCGGGCCCATCGTCGAGGAGATCGGCCTCTTCGAGCCCTGCCCGGACATCGGCGTGTGCATCTACGTGAGCGAGTGCGGCGCCACCACCCAGTGCCTCATCCGCTGACGCGAGCCCGATTCGCGCGATCATCGGCTAGTGCTGGGTGCGTTGGCGAACGCGTGTTCCGTGAAAGAAGCGCGATCATCTAATGGCGCTGCGCCCACCGGCGAACGCGTGTTCCGTGAACAGAAGCGCTAACGGACAGGGGCGCTAACGGATCAAGTGCCGTTGGAGGTAGAATCACGACCCTCGGGTTCGTCCAGGCCAGCGAAGTCGAGAGGGCACAGCCATGCAGAAAACGCGCGAGATCGTCCAAGTCACCGAGCAGCTCTTCGGGGGCGGCCACGCCGGCGAGCTCATCCTAGATTCGGTCGACTTCTTCGGCGGCATCGCCCACGTCGGCGACCTCCAAGTTCCGGATATGGCTGCGCTGCAGCGCCTCTTTGACGAGCATATGGCGGCGTCCGACACCCTGCGCGCCCGCTTCACGAAGCAGAGTGGGGCGCGGCTAGCTTTTGTGGTCGAGGGGGATCTGCGCATCGACGGTCCGCTTTCCGTTGGCGAGACGGAGCGGGGATTGAGCTATTGCCTGGCCGTTCATGGTTCGCTGCACGCCCATGGACTCCGCATCGACGCCTTCAGCCACGTCAGCGTGACGGGGGATCTGCACGCGCCGCTGCTCCTGGTCGAAGGGTCCGACGGCGCTTCGATTCACTGCGCGGGTACGGCCACCGTCGGCTGGTTCGTGCACGATCAAGACTTGCATGAGCTTACCTTCAGCGCCCCGCCGCGCCGGCTCAGGACCTACGACACGGAAGATGGGTTCCGCGACTTCCCCGCCGCGGTGCAGGCCGTGCGCGACGGCCGCGATCTTCGTACGACGGAATTTGAGTTTCGGAACTTTCGTGTGAGTCGCGCGACCCGCACCCTTCACGTCGGCAGTCGAGCGGTGCCCCTTGCGGAAGCGGAGCTTGCGCTCGTTGTCGCCCTCGTGCGGGCGTTGGGGCGCACGCGCACCCGTCGGGGGTTGGTGCTCGAAGCACCGCGCTGGCATGACGCCGTGGATTGGGAGCTAAGCGAGTCGGACGTGGACCTCCATATCGAGCAGATTCGCGCCAAGCTCGGCGACGACGCCCGCCAACTCCGATTCGTACGCGGCGCTGGCTACCAGCTTGGTCGGGTATCGTTGTTCGCCTGAGCGTCGGCTTCGTTCGCTCCGAGGAGCGGTCGTGTTCGCAGCGGTCGTATGGGCTCGTCGCGTGCTTGTCTTCCGGGACCGCGGCTGGCGGCCAAACAACCTGCCGAACGTTGAGAACGTGCACTTGCCGTGCAGATGCGTCCTAAAGACGCCGACATGGCGGGCGAGATCTGCTACCGCAGGGCATGGCCGACGACGCGCCCCCGAAGACGACGAAGGCCCCGCTCGAGCGGTATCTACCCCCGCCGGGATCGGTCGATGCCGATGCGCTCCTGGAAGGCTTTTTGGCCTACTGCGAAGAAGCGGGCTTCGAGCTCTACGCCGCGCAGGAGGAAGCGATCCTGGAGCTCTTCGCGGGTAGCAATGTGATCCTTGCGACGCCCACCGGTTCGGGCAAATCGCTTGTCGCCCTGGCGCTCCACTACAAGGGCCTCGCCGAAAACAAGGTCAGCTTCTACACGGCGCCGATCAAGGCCCTTGTGAACGAAAAGTTCTTTGCACTCTGCAAGGTGCTCGGCGCCGACAACGTCGGTCTGATGACCGGCGATGCGTCCGTCAACGCGGACGCGCCCGTGATCTGCGCGACGGCCGAGATCTTGGCGAGCCTGGCCCTGCGCGAAGGCAAGCTGGCGGACGTCGACTACGTTGTCATGGACGAGTTTCATTTCTACTCGGACCGGGAGCGCGGCGTTGCCTGGCAGATCCCCCTGCTCACCCTTCCCCAATCGCGCTTCCTGCTCATGAGCGCCACGTTAGGCGACACCACCCGCTTCGAAGAAGGCCTGGAAGCGCTGACGGGCGCGCCGGCGGCCCTTGTCGCGTCGAAGGAACGGCCCGTACCCCTCGACTACGAGTACCGCACCACGCCGATTCACGAGACGATCGACGACCTTCTCAAGGGCGAACGCACGCCGATCTACATCGTGCACTTCACACAGCGCGAAGCGGCCGAAAAGGCGCAGTCGCTGATGAGCATCGACTTTCTTTCGAAGGACGAAAAGCAACGTATTCGCCAGGAGATGGCGCGCCACCGACTCGACAGCCCCTTCGGCAAAGAGCTGCGCCGCTGGCTGCCGCACGGCGTGGGCGTGCACCACGCGGGCATGCTTCCGAAGTACCGGATCTTGGTCGAGTCCCTCGCGCAAAAGGGGCTGCTGCGCATCATCTGCGGCACGGACACGCTCGGCGTCGGCGTCAACGTGCCGATTCGCTCCGTGCTCTTCACCAAGCTCTGCAAGTACGACGGCGAGAAGACCGCCGTCCTTCGCGTGCGCGACTTCCAGCAGATCGCTGGGCGCGCCGGGCGCCGCGGTTTCGACGACCGCGGCAGCGTGCTCGCGCAGGCGCCGGCGCACTACATCGAGAATCTGCAAGCGCAGCGCAAGGCCGGCGACGATCCGAAGAAGCGGCGCAAGCTGAAGCTCAAAAAGCCGCCCGAGCGCGGCTACGCCCACTTCGATGAAGACACCTTTCAGCGGCTGATCGAGTCGCCTCCGGAGCCGCTGAAGTCCCGCTTCGCTGTGAGCAGCGGATTGATCCTGAGCGTGCTCTCCCGGCAGGAGGGATCGGCCGAGTCGAAGGCGGGATGCCGGGCCCTTCGCCAGCTGATCGCCGACAGCCACGAAGCGCGCGCCATGAAGTTTCGTCATGGGCGGCGCGCCCTTTCGATCCTTCGCTCGCTTCTTGATGCGGGCGTGGTGTCGATCGACAAGGACGGCGCGCGAACTTCCGCCGACCTCCAGCAGGACTTCGCGATGAACCAGGCCCTAAGCCTCTACGTCGTCGAAGCCTCCGCTGTGCTCGATCAAGAAGCCGACGACTACGCCCTCGACATCGTCACGCTTGTCGAAGCCATTCTCGAAGATCCAAACGCCGTGCTGCGGCGTCAGCTCGACGTGCTCAAGACCCAAGCGATCGATCGCATGAAAGCCGAAGGGCTCGAATACGAAGAGCGCATGGCGAAGCTGGAGAAGATCGAAAACCCGAAGCCCAAGGCGGACTTTCTCTACGCGACCCACGAGGCCTTCGTGCAGCAGCATCCATGGGCCAAAGGCGAGAGGATTCGCCCGAAGTCGATTGCCCGCGAGCTCTACGAGATGGGCGCAAACTTCTTCGAGTACGTGAAGGAGTACGGGCTTCAGCGAAGCGAGGGCGTGCTCCTTCGCCACCTTTCCAATACGTACAAGGCCCTGGTGCAGAACGTGCCGGAGGCCGCCAAGACGGACGAGGTCTACGACCTCACCGAATGGCTCGGCGGCGTTGTCCGCGCTGTCGACGCCAGCCTTCTCGACGAATGGGAGCGCCTTAAGGATCCGAGTGCCGCCCTGGCCGAAGACGCCGAGGAAGAAGACGAGGGCGAGACCGATATCACGCAGGACGCCGCGGCGTTTCGCGTGGCGTTGCGCAACGCCACCTGGCGCATCGTGCAGGCGGTGGCCCGTCGGGATTTGCGGCGCGTGGAAGCCGAACTCGACGACGCGTCCCGGGGCGCGCTCGAAGAAGGCATGGAGCGCTACTACGCGGAGTACGAACGGATCTTTGTCGATCCCAAGGCGCGCAGCCCCCGCTTGATGGACGCGTCCGAGGAAGCGCGTGAGGGAAGGTCCGGCTGGTCCGTGCGCCAAACGCTTTCGGACCCGGACGACCACCACGACTTTCAGCTCGTCCTCTGGGTGCCCCGTGCCGAAAGCGCCGAAGCGGGCCGCCCGATGCTTCGCGATCTTCGCATCGAACAGGTCTCCACGCTGGGGTAGCTGCGGTCGACTTGGGAGTCGCCGGTGGAGAAACCGGCGGACTCCGCCGCAGACCCCACGTTCTAAAGACGTAGACGCGCAACGTCTGGTTCCGGCGCGGGCAGCATCGAGCGACAGACCACGTTCGACTTAGAAACCGGCGAACCTGAACCGAACCAGGAAAGCACCGCCCGCCGTTGGCGCCTGGTGGCGTTGCTTTGGCGTATTTCTCCTATATTTGGGGACCTCGGACCCCTCGCCGGGGTGTGGAGACCCCGGCAGATCGGTGCCGTCGTCTG
>JBCCRV010000267.1:0-9160 GCA_039201085.1 Myxococcota bacterium
CGCCGCCCTGGTGCTCTCGGAGCTTCGACCGTCCGAGCGCGAGCGATGGCTCGAGGAAGGGCGCCGCCTGCTCGATTTTGCGTCGCGCGATTTGAATCCAACGTCGCGTCAGCGTTTGCGGCAGGTGCCCGCGTTCGAGCGCGCCTTTAGTGTCGCCGGACCCGAGGGCCGCGAACTCGAGGGGTGGCGCGTTCAGCGCTGGCGCCGCTTTGCCGCTGCGACCCGCGACGTGATTTCGGCCGGCGACGCCGAGCTCGCCATGACGCGCCTGCTGGAAGGAAGCCTCGCCCTGCTGGACGGCGAGCGGGCGAGCTGGATCGAACGCGAGGCTGGCGCGCTCGTGCTTCGAGCCGCCGCCGGCGCTGTCGTCGGGGAAGAAGCCTTTTCCCGTTCGATCGTTCAGCGAGCGCTCGACACGCGTGCATGCGTCACCGCCGCGAACGCGATGGAAGAGGGGGACTTTGGTGGCGCGAGCGTGCATGCGCTTTCGCTCCGTTCCGTATTGGCGGTGCCCGTGGGCGAAGGCGAAGCCGTGCTTTACCTCGAGGACCGACTTCGGCCGGCGGCGTACGACGAGCGCGACGGCGCGCTGCTTGAGGCCTTCGCAGACCTTGGCTCCCTCGTCCTTGCCGCGCGCCGCCGGGAAGGACGCACCGTCGCCGAGCGCCTTCGCGCCCAGGAGCTTCGCCAGCGTGCGGAAGCGCTCGCCGCCGAGCAGGCCTCCGAACTGCGCCAGCGGCGCAGTGAAATGATCGCCGACAGCCCCGCCATGAAGCGCGTGCTCGAGCTGAGCGCGCGGGTGGCCACGTCCGACGCTGCGGCTCTCATCACGGGTGAAAGCGGCAGCGGTAAGGGCGAGCTCGCCCGTCATATTCACGCGCTCTCCGAGCGCGCTTCGGGACCGCTGCTGGCGCAGAACTGCGCCGTCATTCCCGAAGGTCTCATCGAAAGCGTGCTCTTCGGCCATGTACGCGGCGCCTTCACGGGCGCCGACGAAGACCGGGCCGGACTCTTTGAGGCCGCGAGCGGCGGCACGCTCTTTCTCGACGAGATCGCCGAGGCGAGTCCCGCACTTCAGGGCGCGCTTCTTCGCGTGGTTCAGGAGGGGCGGGTGCGCCGCGTCGGCGACAGCCAGGATCGCTCCGTCGACGTCCGCATACTCTCGGCAACGAACGCATCGCTCGAACGCGCCGTACGGGAAGGGCGCTTTCGCCAGGACCTGTTCTTTCGGCTCGCGGTACTTCAACTTGAAGTGCCGAGCCTTCGGGACCGCCCGGAAGATCTGCGGGCGCTCGTGGCGCGGTGGAGCCGCCGTCGTCGTCGCGTGCTTCCGGACGCGGTGGAGGCGCTGCTGCGCCACAGCTGGCCGGGCAACGTTCGCGAGCTGCTCTCTGAACTCGAACGGGCATCGCTCTTTGCCGACGATGCGATCGGCGCGCGCCACTTGAGCCCTGCGATTCGCGACGCGCGTCCGGGCGATCTGAAGGCGAAGGTGGCGGCGCTGGAGACGCAGCTCATCCGGCAAGCCCTCGCGCGATCCGGTGGCAACATTACGCGGGCGGCGAAGGAGCTTGGTTTGAGTCGTTACGGCCTGCAGAAGATGATGACGCGACTCGGCCTTCGACGGGCCGAGGCCGACGCCTAGAGACCTGATCAGCAATGCCGCGTCGTCGCTCTGCGACGACAGCACAACGCCACACTAATGAATGGCATTGGGTCTAGACCCTCGAGCCGCCTTGCGGTGCTTATTGAAAACTCCTATCGATAACGCAATGACGCTGCAGGAGCTCCCGGTCGGCGAAGAAGCCGTCGTAAGCGATGTGGAGGGCCAACGTGGCGTGCGGCGGCGGCTCTTGGAGATGGGTTTGCTCCCGGGCACGACGGTGCGGGTGGTACGCCGCGCGCCCCTGGGCGATCCGCTGGAGCTCCAGCTCCGCGGTTACTCGCTGTCGATCCGCGGCGAAGATGCCAAGGGCGTGAGTCTGACGAAGGGCGCGGGATGACCCAGGTGCTCATCGCCGGCAATCCCAACGCCGGCAAGACGACGCTCTTCAATCGGCTGGCGGGAACGAAGGCCCGAACGGGCAACTACCCCGGCGTCACCGTTGAGCGGCGCCGTGCGGCGCTGGAGGACGGCGTCGAGCTGGTGGACATTCCCGGCACCTACAGTCTGACGGCGCGCTCACCGGAAGAAGCCGTGGCCGTGGAGGCACTTCTCGGTGAAGGCGATCCGAAGGCGCTCGTCGTTGTCGACGCCACGACCCTTGAACGCGGACTCTACCTCGTGATGCAGGTCCTGGAGGCTGGCCTGCCCGCCGTCGTCGCCCTTAACATGATGGACGAAGCGCGTGAGCGGGGCATCGCGATCGACCACGCGGCTTTGGGCGAAGCCCTCGGCGTGGAAGTCGTCCCCATCGTGGCGTCCACCGGCGAAGGCACCGGTGAGTTGCTCGCTGCCGTAAAGCGCGCCGAGTCTGCCGAGTGGACGACGGACTTCGGCGACGCGGAGGAGACGGTGACCCGCCTCGCCAAGGAGCGTGGACGCGCCTGGGCGGCTTGGGCTCTCCTCTCGTTCGGTGACGACGACACGCTCGACGTTGACGAAGACGGCCGGGCTGCTGTTGAGGCTGCCCGTCGGTCTTTGGAAGACGCCGGAATAGATGTAGATGTCACCATTATCGGCGCGCGCTACGCCGCTGCCGATGCGCTTTGCGCGAAACACGTGAAGGCCGCGAAGACGTCGTCCCGTGGCGAAACCCTCGACCGCTACCTCACGCATCCTGTGTGGGGGCTGGCGGTCTTCTCGCTCGTGATGTTCGTCATCTTTCAGTCGCTCTTTGCGTGGTCCGACCCCTTCATTGGACTGGTCGAGGATGGCATCGTCTGGCTTCAGGACAGCGTGCGTGCCCTCATGCCCGCCGGCGTCTTCACGGACCTGCTCGCCGAAGGCGTGGTGGGTGGCGTTGGCAACGTCGTGGTCTTCGTGCCGCAAATCGCCTTCCTCTTCCTGCTTGTCGCGTTCCTTGAGGACTCGGGTTACCTCGCGCGCGTCGCCTTTGTCATCGACCGATTGATGAGCTCCGTGGGTCTTCACGGCAAGGCATTCGTGCCGCTCTTGAGCGGCTTTGCGTGCGCCATTCCGTCCGTGATGTCGACGCGCACGATCGCCAATCGAAAGGACCGCCTCGTCACGATGCTCGCCCTGCCGCTGATGTCGTGCAGCGCGCGCCTTCCGGTTTATGTGCTTGTAACGGCCACCGTCTTCGTCGGTTCGGCGAAGGTCTTCGGCTTCTTGAGTCTCGGCGCCGTCGTGCTCTTTTCGATGTACGCCCTCAGCGTCGTCGCGACGTTGGCGGCGGCCGCGGTGATGCGGCGCACCGTGCTCAAAGGACCAAAGCCCGCCCTGGTGCTCGAGCTTCCGCCCTACCGCCGGCCGCTGCTTTCGAACCTGCTGAGCACGGTGTGGCGGCGCGTGCGTGAGTTTCTTGTCGGGGCCGGCACCGTGATCCTGGCGCTTACGATCGTGCTTTGGGCGCTCCTGAGCTTTCCGAAGAGCGACGCCATTGCGACGGAAGCCGAGGCTGCCCGCGCCGCGGCGACGAGTGATGCGGAGATCGCTGCGATCGACAACACGGAGGCTGCCGATCAACTGGCGTACAGCATGGGCGGTCGGCTCGGCCATGCGATCGAGCCGGTCATTGAACCGCTCGGCATGGACTGGCGCATTGGTGTAGGCGTCATCGGCGCCTTTGCGGCGCGCGAGGTCTTTGTATCGACGCTCGCGATGGTCTTTGGCATCGGCGACGCGGACGAGGAAAGCGAGCCGCTGCGGGAGTCGCTGCAGAACGCCACCCGGGCGGACGGAACACCGGTGATGACGCCGCTCTCGGGGGTGGCGCTCATGGTTTTCTTCGTGCTCGCCTGTCAGTGCATCAGCACCGTGGCGGTCGTGAAGCGCGAATCCGGGGGGTATCGTTGGCCCCTCTTCATGGTGACCTACATGACCGTCCTCGCCTATGTTGCAGCGCTCTTGGTCTTTCAGGTGGGCACGTTTTTGGGCATTGGCACGGGCGGCATTGCGCCCGGCTAGTGGAGCGGACTGGGTAGTGGAGCGGACCGGGTAGTGGACCTTCAACACGCCGCAGCGGCGCTCGTCGTGGGCGCGGCATGCCTATTTCTGGTTCGCCGTTTCTTTGGGCCCGCTCGCCCGAAGAAGCGTCGCGGTCCGGACGTGCCGCTCAGCAACCTGACGAAGAAGCGTAAGTAGCGCGGCGGTGGCGAGTGCCGCGTTGAAGCCTTAGGCTCTGGTCGAATGATCGAACGGCTTCTCCGACGAAGGCAGGGTGAGGAAGAAGAGCGTAGGGCCTACCGCTTTCGCAACGTCGAGAAGCAGTTCATCGAGCGGCGCTTCGCCGGGCCACGGGTTCACACTGAGCAGCTTGATGGTCTGCGCATCGCGCACATCACGGACATGCACGTGGGGCGCATCACGCCGATTGAGGCTCAGTACGAGGCGGTGCGGCGCGTGAACGAGGGCAAGGCCGACGCCGTGGCGATCACCGGCGATTTCGTATGCCACAGCACGCTCTTCCTCGACGAGCTGCAGAGCGTCATCGAACGCTTCGACGCGCCGGTCTTCTGCGTGCTTGGCAACCATGACTATTGGTCCGACGCCAAAGAGGTGCGCTGGGCCCTCCGCCGCGCGGGCGCGGAGGTGCTCGACAATGCGCACACGACGATCACCCTTCGCCGTCAGGCGCTGCAGGTGGTTGGGCTTGACGACGCGTACACGGGACACGCGGATCGGGAGAAAGCCACGAAGGGGCTGCGCCGCGACCGTGCGACGCTCGGTCTTTCGCACATCGGTGAGGAAGCCGACGGGCTCTGGCAACTCGGCGTGCCCCTCGTACTTTCCGGCCATACGCACGCCGGTCAGATCACCGTCGCCCGTCTTCACGAGCTTTCCGTCGGCCGGGTCGCCGGTCACCGCTACGTACACGGGCTTTACGGCACGCGGGCCGCAGAGGAAGTCGGTGGCGCCGTGTATGTGGGCGCCGGCGTGGGCGCCGCGGTTATCGGGCTTCGCATCGGTGAGCGAGCGAAGCGTGAAGTCACGTTCTTCGAGCTCGGCGAAGACGCTGCAGGCGTCGATGAATCGCACGGTGAGCAGCTCGCCCTGCGTGGGCGAAAACCCTCCGAGCGAACGAAGCAGCGGCGCCGGCGGGCGGTCCTGAAGAAAGCGAAGAAGCGCGAGCGCCGATCCCGTTGAGCGCCGATCCCGTTGAGCGCGGGCCGGTTGCCAGCGCCCACACTAGTACCTCTAGCCCGGCACTCCATTCGATAGTCGCACCACGGGCGTCGCTCTCCCTACGCTGAGCTCCAATCAAAAGTCCCGGGGTCACGGAGGGCGTGCCGTACGTTGACCCGAGGTTGGGTCAGCTGGTTTAGCAGGCTTAGCTCTTGAGGCTCCAGGTGCCGTAATCAAGAACCGACCCCATCTGTTCGAAGAGCACCGGTGGAAACAGCGCCAGCAGCGTGGAGTACTCGTCGGCATCCGCACGAAACGCGTGGGCGCCAAACCACCACACCCAGTGCAGGTAGTGCACACGCAAGGCCCGCGAACGCCTGGGCGAGGTCAGGAAGCCGGCGTCCCCATTCACCGATGTTGCGGTGCATGCCGGATGTTACAGCCCTTGAAGGTAGTGTTCGGCCTGCAGGGCGGCCATGCAGCCGCTGCCGGCGGCGGTGATCGCTTGGCGCCAGCGCTTGTCCTGCACGTCGCCGCAGGCGAAGACGCCTTCGACGTTTGTCGACGTTGTGCCTGCCTCCGTGACGATGTAGCCGTCTTCGTCCGTCGTAAGCTGGCCGTCGAGGAACTTCGTGTTGGGGATGTGGCCGATCGCGAAGAAGAGGTCGCGGACTTCGAGCGTCGATCGCTCGCCGTTCGTGTTTTCGATGACGATCGCGTTGAGCAGATCGTCGCCCTTCGCCTCCACGAGCTGCGAGTTCCAGACGAACTCGATCTTCGGGTTGTCCTTGGCACGCTGCTGCATGATCTTCGAGGCGCGAAGCACGTCGCGCCGAACGATCACGTACACCTTTGATGCGTACTTCGTCAGAAAGCCGGCTTCCTCCATCGCCGAGTCGCCGCCGCCGATGACCGCGAGGGGCACCTCGCGAAACATCGGCAGGGCGCCATCGCATACGGCACAGGCGCTGATGCCGCGCATCCAGAGCTCGTCGTCGTTGGTGCCGGGCACGTGAAGGCGCTTGGCCGTTGCGCCGGTAGCGAGAATGATCGTGTGGGCGGCGCCTTCTTGCGTGTCCGTCTTGTAGCGAAAGGGGCGCTGGCTGAAGTCGACGGTGTTCACCGTCTCCGTGATGATCTCCGTGCCAAAGCGAACGGACTGAGCGCGCATGCGGTCCATGAGCTCGGGGCCCATAATGCCCTCGGGAAAGCCCGGAAAGTTCTCCACGTCGGTCGTGGTCGTCAGCTGGCCGCCCGCGGCCACGCCCGCCGCCATGAAGCCCTCGAACATGACGGGCTTGAGCTCAGCACGGGCGGCGTAGATCGCTGCCGTGTGCGCCGCAGGGCCCGAACCGATGATGAGTACTTTGTGCGCGTCCGTCATGGCCCCTCTATCGCGCCGATCACCGGGCGATGCAAGGACTTGAAAGGTGCGCCGTGCGAGTGGTCCAGAGACCTGGCCAGCAATGCCGCCCGCCGATTTGCGAGCCCACAGATAAGCGGACCGTTGAAAAAGGTCGCTCCGGTCTAGAAACCGATGGGGTCGGCGCCCAGCGTCGGTAGCTGCGTGGCGAGACGCACCATCGAAAGGCCATCCTTCGCGCGGTATGCCTCGTAGTGGCCGAGCACGCGTCGTACGTAGCGGTGCGTCTGCTCGAAGGGAATGTGCTCGAGAAAGGCGTCGAGGGGCAGGTCCCGGGGATGATCGGCGAGCCAGCGGCGTACGTTGTGGGGGCCGCCGTTGTAGCTCGCGATCGCCAAGGGAACGTGCCCATCGAAGCGCTCAATGAGGCTGGCGAGGTACCAGGCGGCGAAGTCGAGGTTGGTTTCCGGCTCCAGAAGATCGGAGGTCACAAAGTCGTTGCGGTCGAGCTCGTGCGCGATAAGTGCGCCCGTACGAGGCATGATCTGAGCGAGGCCCACGGCGCCTGCGTAGGAGACGATTTGCGGCTGGTAGACGCTCTCTACGCGCATCACTGCAAAGAGGAGATCGGGGTCGATGCCGTGGCGCTCGGCTGCGGCTTCAACCAGGTCAGCGAACGCTCGCGGGCGCGCTACGATAGCGGGAATGCCGCCGAAGCCAACGGCGGCTCCGGAAGCACCGATCGCCTCCGCCACTTCGCGGAGCGTCGACACGCTTTCGGCGCTGAGCGCGGCCCGCTCCCGGCGCGTTTGAAAGTTCGCCCGCGGCCTTAGGCGACTCTTGCCCATCGCCACCGATGCGAGCCCGGCGCGGCGAATCGCACGGCCATTCGCGTCGCGGTAGGCGAGGTAGCTTTCGTAGAGTTGCCGCGCCGCGCCGCGCGTGTCGCCCAAACGAAGTAGGGCAGCGGCGCGGGCAATCCATGGGTAGGCCGCGGCGTCGAGGTCTTCGAGGGCCTCGGCCAGCTCTTTGAGGGGCGCGTTCGTGCGCCCATCTTCGTCGTCTGACTCGTCGGCGCTTCCGGGGGCGTCCGTGGCGTTTGCGCGTGGCGTGTCGGTGGCGATTGCAGCCGCGTCCGCGGCCGGCGTCTCA
Source organism: Myxococcota bacterium (assembly GCA_039201085.1). Taxonomy (GTDB): domain Bacteria; phylum Myxococcota_A; class Polyangia; order Polyangiales; family Houyiibacteriaceae; genus JBCCRV01. The sequence continues at coordinate 7,764 of JBCCRV010000267.1, forward strand.
CCGTCCGGGAGCGATGCGAGCACCGGTTCGCCCGCGGCGACGGCCGGCGCCTCAAGGTCCGGCGCTGCAAGGTCCTGGAGCATCTGCGCCGCCCAGCTGGCGTACCAGGTCAACTCGCTGCGATCGCGTTCCACGACGTCCTCAAAGGCGCTTTGCGCTTCGGCGACGTTGCCCTCGAGGGCGTGCAGGCGTCCTTCATAGTACCGTGCCTTCACGCCGAGGCTTCCGGCGCGCTGGCCGGTGCCCGCAAGGATCGTGAGCAGGTCGGCGCTTTCGGCGGCGCCCATGACGCGGGTGACCAGTTCGACGCGGTGGCGCGGGGCGAGCTCGCGGCGCGCCAGCTCGACGAGTACTTCGTGAAGCGTTTCATTCTGGGCGCCGCGCGCTGCTACGTAGGCCATGGTGAGCAGTCGCGCGGAAGCGACGCGTCGCAGGGCGCGGCCTCGCCGGAGCGTTTCAAGCCGGCGCGCTGCGTCTTCGTTCGTTTCGATCGCGCGTCGCAAATCCGCCGCGCGATCACGGCGGCGCTGGATGTCGTCCGCGTCGCCAAAGGTGCCGTTTCGCTCCGAGAGTGCAAAGTAGCGCACGGCGTCTGGGAAGCGGCCTTCGTGTCGCGCGAGCTTGGCCATGAGGGCGTACGCTCGAGCCCGCAATGCACGGGTGGCGGGCGGCGCTTCTTCGAGCGCGCCGATGGCGAGGCGCGCCTCCGAGAGTGGGCCGCGAGCAAAGAGCCGCTCGGCGCGGGTGACGACTTCGATCGGCGCGAGTTCGCGAGTGTCCACACCCCTGGCACGCATCGCGACGATGCGCGCGGCCGCGACGTCGGCCTGCGGGGTTCCGGGCGCCTGCACCTGAAGCCAGCGGTAGCGGGCGGCGGCGTCGCCGGCTCGGTCGCGACGTTCGAGGTAGGCGCCGAGTTCGAGCATGACGGCGGCTTCTTCGGGAAGTTCGGGATAGCGGCGGCGAAGCAACGAGACCGCTTCCTCCGCGTCGCGGTGGTCTCGCTTGAGGAGCGCCAACGTTCGGCCGACGCGGGCGCGAACGAGGACCTCCGAGTCCCGTGTTTCGAGGGCCTCGCTAAAGGCGCTCTCGGCGCCGATGAAGTTGCCCGCTTCCAGGAGCGCTTCTCCGCGGGCGACCGCGAAGAGGTCCGCGAGGCGCGGGTGCACCGCCTCGGCCACGTCGAGGTGAAGGGCGGCGATCGGCGGCGTCGCCGTGGTCGCGCGTTCGAGGGCCACTTGGGCGCGCTCGTCTGAAAGGTCGCGCGCCTCGGAAACGGACACCTGCTGGCACATGGCGGAGGCCGCTAGGAACGACACGTCGAGGGCGTCGGCGGCGGGGTAGAACTCGTCGTACGCACACGGAACGCCGCCTTCGTGCGCTCGCGCGGAAGGCGC